>NZ_KE384096.1:314359-357423 GCF_000423825.1 Thermithiobacillus tepidarius DSM 3134 | reverse complement strand
GAGCTGGTGCAGGACGGCGATGGCGACGTGGCCGCCCCAGTAGATCCACACGAAGGTGGCGATGAACTCGTGCGCCTCCCGATCGGTGTGCAGGGCGGGCGGCAAGTTGCCGTTCTCCGGCAGCCACAGGAAGAGGATGAAGCCGGTCAGCGCCGAGCCGAGCACCGCCAGCAGGCCCAAGGCGTGGGTCAGGGCCGACAGGCCGCTGTGCTCCTCGCGCCAGGGCAGGCGCAGGCGCCGCAGCGACTGCAGATCGGCTTTCAGCGCGCGCCATTGCGCCGCCCGCAAGGGCAGCATGGTGCTCCAGCGTACCGGCGCCGGGCCGACCAGGCTCCAGACGAGATGCGCCAGGACCAGGACGAAGGCTGCCACGCCGACCCATTCGTGGCTTTCGAAGATCAGGGCGTCCATGCCGCGCAGCGGCTCGCCGGGCTCCGGGCCCTCCATGACCAGGCTGATGAAGAGCTGGTAGGTGACGGCCAGCGCCAGCCCCAGGTGCAGCCAGCGCGTGGTGGGGTCGTAGCCGGCGTGGGCAGCCGTGAATTGGACCATCTCTGTCCTCCTCATGTCAGATGTGCTCGAATATCAGCGCCGCCGGCCCAAACCGGCCGCGCGCCTGCCGAATTGCCTCAGTCTTTGGTGCTTGGCGCTTCCGGCCGGTTTTCCAGGACCTTGCCCGTCTTGGCATCCACCCCGACTTCGTGCAGGGCAGCGGCTTGGCGTATCACATAGGAATAGCGGAGTCCGCTGCCCCCCTGCTCCCGCTCCAATTCCGCCTTGACGACCGTACCCGGGAACGTCTTCAGGGCAATGCTGCGGGCTTGTGCCGATCCGATCTTCGCTTCCCTGGCCAGCGCGGCATCCGGATGCTCGGCGGCCTGGGCAGCGCCAAACAGGCCCGCCAGGGAGCCGGCCAGCGTGGCGGCATACAGGACGTGCTTTACGGTTTTCATCTGGCATCTCCTTGAACTCGGGTTCGCCGGCTGGCGAACTGTCGACCAAGGTAAGCTCCTTTCCTTAAGAGCCACTTAAAAACGCGGCGGATGACGCCGCCTTCCCCGGGAAGGAGCGGAAACGCCGGTGCGTGGTTCAGCGAGGTGGCCCGACGTGCTAGTTTGTATGGCATCGCCATTTTCAACCATCTGGCTGAAGGAGGAAGGATGCGCCTGCTGCTGGTCGAGGACGACCCTATGATTGGGGAAAGCATCCGGACAGGTCTGCGCAACGACGGATTCACCGTCGACTGGGCGAGGGAGGCCCGCCAAGCGGAGGCGGTGCTGGGAAGCGAACCTTATGCCCTGCTCCTGCTGGACCTTGGCCTGCCCGACAAATCCGGCCTGGATTTGTTGCGGGATCTGCGCCGCCGCGTCGACCCGCTGCCGGTGCTCATCATGACGGCGCGGGACGCCGTCAGCGATCGGGTCAATGGGCTGGACATGGGAGCGGACGATTATCTGGTGAAGCCCTTCGACTTGGATGAGCTGGCGGCGCGCATCCGCGCCTTGCTGCGGCGCCACGCCGGGCGAGCGGAACCGCTGCTCGTGCATGGCGCTCTGGTTGTCAACCCGGCGACGCGCGAGGTGTTGCACCAGGGCCGGTCCGTGTCCTTGTCCGCGCGCGAGTTCGCCGTCCTGCGCGTCTTGATGGAGCGTCCCGGCGCGATCCTGTCCCGCGCCCAGATCGAGGAGCAGATCTACGGCTGGCACGAGGAAGTGGACAGCAACGTGCTGGAGGTGCACATCCATCACCTGCGCAGGAAGCTGGGTGCGTCGGCCATCCTCAACGTGCGCGGCCTGGGCTATCTGATGGGCGAGCCGTGATCGGTTCCATCCGGCGGCATCTGCTGACTTGGCTGTTGTCGGCCCTGTTCTTGGTGACCGTGATCACGGGCGGGGCCACCTATTTCAAGGTGCGCGAAGAAGTGGACGAGCTGCTGGACTACCAGATGCGCCAGATCGCCCTGTCCCTCTCCCGCCAAGCGCGTCCAGCGCCGGTCTTGCCGATCCTGCCGCCGGCCGAACGCGAAGAGGAAAACGACTTCCGCGTCCAGCTCCGGACTCGCTCCGGCGTGCTGCTCTACTCCTCCCTGCCCGCCACCGTGGCCCCAGCGTCGGCACGGCCGGGCTTCGCCATTCTGCCAGGCCCGTCGGGGCCGTGGCGGGTTTTTACCCTGCGCGACCGGCAGATCATCCAGGTATACCAATCCCTGGCGGCGCGGCGTGAAATGACGGCCGACATCGCATTGCGCGCGCTGCTGCCGCAGCTGTGGCTGATGCCCCTGCTCGCCCTGCTCATGGGAATCGCCGTCGGCCGCAGCCTGCGGCCCCTGGCCAGCTTGGCCACTCACCTGCAGGCCCGGCGTCCGCTGGAGCTGGCCCCCCTCCCCGTTGCCGACATGCCTGCGGAGATCCGGCCGGTGATTCGGGCCATGAACCAGTTGCTGGCGCGCCTGGAAAACGCTTTTTCCCTGCAGCGGCGCTTCGTGGCCGATGCTGCCCACGAGCTCAGAACCCCGCTGACCGCCATTCGCCTTCAGGCGCAGGCAATCGAACGGGCTCCCGATCCCGCCGCGCGGGCGGCGGCGATCAGGCAACTCATGGGTGGGACGGATCGGGCCGCGCATCTGGTCACGCAACTCCTGCTCCTGGCGCGCCACGACCCGGATGTGGCCCGGCAGCCGCTGACGCCCGTGGCGCTGATTCCAGTGGTGCATGCCGTGCTGGCCCAGCACGCGCCCCTCGCCCAGGCACAGGGGATCGATCTCGGCGTGGCCGAGCTGGCGCCGGCGACCGTTGCGGGCGATCCGGAAGCCTTGCACGTCCTGCTGGGCAATCTGGTGGACAACGCCATCCGCTACACGCCGTCCGGCGGCGTCGTGGATGTGGGCTTGCGCAGCAGCGGCAATGCCGTGACGCTGTCGGTGACCGACACCGGGCCTGGCATCCCGCCGGCAGAGCGCGCCCGCGTCTTCGACCGCTTCCATCGGGGCCGACACCCCGCCGTCGCCGGCAACGGACTGGGATTGGCCATCGTTCGCGACATCGCCCAGCGCCATCGGGCCGAGATCCGGCTCGGCGACGGGCCGAAGCGGACGGGGCTGTCGGTCGAGGTGATTTTTCCGGCTGCAGCGTCTTAAGTCCAGATTAAGCGACGTCTGCTAAGGTGCAGACCGTACCCGCCGCAAGCGGGATTCGTACACTCATCCGTCGCTCAGGAGCTTTCTTGCACAGGCACAACCACGGGCTGCGGACGTTGTCGGTCGGCGCGAACTCCGCCGCGGCCGGCCGTCACTGGCTAGCGGGCTGGTGTTTACTCGCCCTGGCGGGCTGCGCCGCCTACCATCCCGCGCCCCTGGACGAAGCCCGGCTCAACCAGGCGCTCGCCACGCCCGCACCCGGCCGGCTCGCCCGCCAAGCGGCGCATCTGCAGCAGCTTCGCATTCCACCGATCACGCTGGACTTCTCCAGACCCTTCACCGGCGAAGAGCTGGCGGTGATCGCCGTGCTCGTCAATCCCGAGCTCCAGGCGTTGCGCACCCGCGAACGCGTGGCCCAGGCCCAGGTCTTTGCCGCCGGCCTGCTGCCCGATCCCCAACTGGCCGCCAGCCTGGACCGACCATCGAGCGGCCAGGCTCCTGACCTGATGAGCGCCTACAACTTGGGAGTGAGCTGGGACATTGCCGGCTTGCTCACCCGCAAGGCGAACCAGCGCATCGCCCGGGACAAGGCGTTGCAGGTGCATTACGACGTTGCCTGGGCCGAATGGCTGACGGCCAATCAGGCGCGTCTGCAAGCCGCCCGCCTGCATTATCTGGCTGCCCAGGAGGCCGTGGCCCGGGAGGCTGCCGCAACCGCCGACCGCCTGTATCAGATCACCCGCCAAAACGTGCAGCGAGGTGATGCCACCCTGGTGGATCTGGGTTTGCGGCAGGTGGCCCTGCTCGACGCCCAAGACCGCGCACTGACGCTGGCGCGCGCGCGGGAAAAAGCCCGTCAGGAGCTCAACCGCACTCTGGGGCTGCCGCCGGAGATGCCGCTTCCGCTCGCTGATCGCTTTCCCCTTCCACCGCAGCGCCCGCTTGACCCGGCTCGGCTCTTCACCCGGGCCGAAGGCGCGCGCCTCGATCTGTCCGCCCTGCGGGCCGGCTATGCCAGCCAGGAAGGCACGCTTTATCGGGCCATTCTTGGCCAGTACCCGCGCTTCAACCTGGGCCTCGGCCGGGCGCGCGACACGGGCGGGGTGCGGACGCTGGGCTTCGCCGTCACGCTCGACCTTCCCCTCTTCAACCGCAATCGCGGCGCCATTGCCGAGGCACGCGCCACGCGCGCGCAGCTCTATGCGGAATACGTGGCCCGCCTGCATCAGACCCGTTCGGACATCGCGGCTCTGGTGGCCGACCTGGCCGAAATCCAGCGGGAGCGCACGATCCTGGCCGAACAGTTGCCCAGCTTGGACCTGGCCGAGGAAACCCTGCGCAGGGCGGTGGCGGAAGGCAACGCAACCCTGCTCAGCTACGAAGCGGTACGGGCCAGCTACCTGGACAAGCGGCTCAAGCTGCTCAGCCTGGAGCAGGCCGCGGCGGAACAGGACGTGGCACTGCAATTGGCCATAGGCGAGGCCTGGCCATGAGGACGAGCAATGGCTAGACGGCTGCGCATTTCCAGACATCTGTGGTCGGCGCTCGCGGGCTGGGCAGTGCTCATGTCCGCCAGCGTGGGCTTCGGCGGCACCCCCGGCGGGCCCTCGGTACTGGCTCAGGCCAGTCCGGCGCGGCTCACGGCCATGCGCGAAACCATCACCGTCTATGGTACGGTGGAGTTTTCGCCGCAACATACCCAGGTTCTGGATCTGCAGGCCGAAGGACTGGTCGAGAGCGTGTACGTGGCTGCCGGCCAGCAGGTCCGCAAAGGTGCCATGCTGGCGATGATCCGCAATACCCCCAACGACCTGCTCGAACTCGACCGGGCCCGTATCGATGCCGCCTTCGCCCGCAGGGACGTGGATCGGCTGCGCGGCCTGCGTGTGCGCCAACTCGCGACCAACGCGGAGGTCCAGGTGGCGGAACAGAATCTGGCCAGGGCCGAGGCGCTGCTTACCAATGTCCGCAAGCGCCTGGGCAACGCGTCCACCCGGACTCTGCGCGCCCCCATGGACGGCGTGGTCGAAGCGGTCAACGTCCGCCAAGGCGACATCGTGCCGGCGGGCAATCCCGTGCTGCGCTTGGCCAAGGGCGACCGGCTGCGGGCACGCTTGGGCGTGGAGGCGGAGGATCTGCCGCGGGTGGCCGGCGGCCAGCGGGTCAGCATCACCCCCGTCTATGGGGAAGCAGCCCCGGTCACCGGCCAGGTACGCCAAATATACCGCCAGATAGACCCCAAGACCCATCTCGCCGAGGTGGTGGTGCCGCTGCCCACCATGCCCAGTCTGTTGCCGGGCAGCATGGTGCGCGGACTGCTGGTGCTGCGGGACCTTCCCGCGGTGCTCGCCGTGCCGCGCTCGGCGGTGCTCTACGCCGATGGGCGGCCCTACGTCTTTGTCGTCGACCGGGGAACGGCGCGCCGGCGCTGGGTTCGAGCCGGGCTGGATGACGGCCGGCAAGTGGAGATCCGCGGCGGGTTGCAGGCGGGCGAGCTGGTGGTCACGGTAGGCAACTACGAGCTGCGCGACGGCATGGCGCTGCGCCTGCAGTCGGGGGCCAGCCGATGATCGGACCCTGGATGCAGCGGCACCGCCGCTCCATTCTGGTGCTGCTGGCCCTTTTGGCTCTCGGCGGCGCCGCCATGGCCCTGCGCCTGCCGGTCGCCCTCTTTCCCGACATCAGCTTTCCCCGCATCGTGGTCAGCGTGGACGCCGGCGACCGGCCCATCGACCGGATGGTCACCGAAATCACCTTCCCGCTGGAACAGTCGCTGCGGGCAGTGCCGGACGTGCGCGGCATCCGCAGCACCACCAGCCGGGGGGCGGCGGAGCTGTCCGTGAATTTTGCCTGGGGCAGCGACATGGTCTCCGCCCTGCTGCAGGTGCAATCCGCCGTCAACCAGGTCCTCCCCCAACTGCCCCCAGGGGTGCGCTTCAGCGCCCGGCGCATGGACCCCACCGTGTTTCCCATGCTCGGCCTGGCGCTGACCTCTGACAGCCGCGATCTGGTCTCCCTGCGTGATTTCGCCTACTACCAGTTGCGCCCCCTGCTCTCCAGCGTGACCGGGGTGGCGCGCGTGGAAGTGCTCGGCGGGCGGCAAGCCGAATATCAGGTGGTCGTGGACCCGGCGCGGCTGCAGGCGCTGGGGCTGTCTTTCAGCGACGTGACCCAGGCTCTGTCCGCCAGCAACGTGGTAGGTGCCGTCGGGCGCCTGGAAGACCACTACAAACTTTACCTGCTCCTGTCCGACACCCGCCTGCACAGCTTGGCCGACCTCCGCCGCACCATCGTCAAGAGCGGCCCCGACGGCGTGGTGCAGCTCGATGACATCGCCGCCATCCGCTTGGCGGAGCGGCCCGAATGGACCCGAGTCACCGCCAATGGACACGATGCCGTGCTGGTCAACATCCTGCAGCAACGGGGGGCCAACACCGTGGCCATCGCCCATGCGATCCAGGCACGCCTGGCCGACTTCAAGGGACATACGCCGCCGGACATTCGGATCAAGCCCTACTATGACCAGTCGGAACTGGTGACCGCCGCGGCGGTCAGTGTGCGCGACGCCATCGCCATTGGCGCGCTCTTGGCAGCGATCATCCTGCTGGCCTTCCTGCGCAACCTGCGCATCACCCTGGTCATCGTTCTCGTCTTGCCCGGGGTGATCGCGGCCACCGTGCTGTTGCTCCAGGTGTTTCACCTGAGCTTCAACATCATGACGCTGGGTGGTTTGGCGGCAGCGGTGGGACTCATCGTGGATGACGCCGTGGTCATGCTGGAACACATCATGCGGCGCCTGAGCGAGCGCGCTGAGCCCCCGCCGCAGCACGGGCCGGTCTTGGCAGCCGCACTGGAAATGACGCGGCCGCTGGCCGGCTCCTCCCTGGCTACGGTGATCGTGTTTCTGCCCCTGGCCTTCCTCGGAGGCGTCACCGGCGGCTTTTTCAAATCGCTGGCCCTGACCATGGCGGCCAGTCTGGTGATCTCCTTCTTCGTCGCCCTGCTGGCCGTACCCCTGCTGGCCGATATCCTGATGCAAAAAAACGATATCCGCCGACTGGAGATGGCCGGACCTGTCATGCGTCGGCTCCAGCGTACCTACGGGCGCATCATGGGACGGCTGCTGCGCCGGCCAGCGCTGGCGCTGCTCATTCTGTTCGGCCTTGGGTTGCTGGGCTATCTGGCCTATACGCGCGTGGGCTCGGGTTTCATGCCGCGCATGGATGAAGGCGGCTTTGTGCTTGACTACAAAGCCCCGCCAGGCACTTCCCTGAGTGAAACCGATCGGCTGCTGCGCCAAGTGGAGGACATCATCCGCCGGCTCCCGGAGGTGGACAGCTACTCCCGCCGCACCGGGCTGCAGCTCGGCGGCGGGCTCACCGAGGCCAATCAGGGAGATTTCTTCATTCACCTGAAACCCACGCCCCGCCGTTCCATCGATGTCATCATGGCGGATCTGCGCCGGCGCGTGGAGCAGGAAGTACCCGGATTGCGGATCGAGACCGCCCAACTGATGGAGGATCTCATCGGCGACCTGACTGCGGTGCCGCAGCCGATCGAGATCAAGCTGTTCGGCGACGACGGCGCGCAACTGCGCGCTCTGGCGCCGCAGGTGGCGACTCGCATCGGGCGGGTGCCGGGTGTGGTGGAGGTGTTCAACGGCATCACCATTGCCGGGGATGCGGTGGACATCCGGGTGGATCGCGTCAAGGCGGCGCTCGAAGGGCTGGATCCGGATTTCGTCACGCGCCAATTGCAAGAGCAGCTCGCAGGCACGGTGGCGAGCCAGATCCAGATGGGAGAAAAACTGGTGGGCGTACGAGTCTGGGCGCCGGGCAACCTGCGCGATCAGGTGGACGCCCTGAGCCATCTGCGCATCCGTGCCGCCGATGGTCATTACGTGACCCTGCGTCGCCTCGTCCACATCCGGATCAGCGAAGGTCAAGCCCAAGTGGTACGCGAGAACCTCAAGCAGATGGTGGCGGTCACCGGCCGCATCGAGGGCCGGGATCTGGGTTCCACCATCCGCGACGTCCGGGCCGCCCTGCGGGATCTGCCGCTTCCGCCTGGCGTCTACCTCGAATACGGCGGCCTCTACCAGCAACAGCAGCAATCTTTTCATGATCTGCTGATGGTCTTCGTCAGCGCGGTGCTGCTGGCCGGCGTGCTGCTGCTTTTCCTGTACGAGCGCTTCGCCGTGGTGCTGGCAATCCTGCTGACCACGCTGACCTCCCTGGTCGGCGTCTTCCTTGGCCTCTGGATCACGGGCACGGAACTGAACATTTCCGCCATGATGGGACTGACCATGATCGTGGGCATCGTCACCGAAGTGGCAGTCTTCTACTTCGCGGAAACGGGCACCCGCTCTGATGCGCGCAGCCTGATCCGGGCCGGGCAGCTGCGCATGCGCCCGATCTTCATGACCACCATCATCGCCATGCTGGCCTTGCTGCCTCTGGCGCTGGGCCTCGGTGTCGGCGCGGCCATGCAAACCCCGCTGGCGATCAGCATCATTGCCGGTTTGGCACTGGCCGTGCCGTTGGTGCTCCTGCTGATGCCGCCGCTCTATCTGTTGCTGGACCGGAGCGCACGCAAGCCTTGAAAGCGCGGCGGGCTCACACCCAGCCGGTTCCGTCTCCGCCGTCCCCCGGATCGTCGTTGCCGTAATCCGTCATGTCCAGGTCCGAAGCATCCGCCGCGGTCAGCGAGTCATCCCCGTAGTAATAATTGTTGATGGTCTCCTCCACCGGTGCCGGCGCATTCTGCCCGAACAGGCCGCCGGCGCCGTGGTGCCCGAGCAGGCTTTCGATGCCCTCGAAGAGCAACGCGCCGCCAGCCACGCCCGCCGCCAAGGAAGCGGCCGTGCCCAGAAAGCTCGTCATGCCGCCGGACAGGGTTTGGGCCTGGGGCTGATACTGAGGCCTGAACGGCGCTTGAGCGGCGGGGGCTTGACCGGCAGCGGGCGCATCCCACGGGCTGCCGGCCAGGAAGGACTGCGCCTGGGCCGTTCGGCTCTGCATTTGCGCGAGCTGGGCCCGGGCCTGCTCAAGGGCCTGCTCCAGGAGCATGGCCTTGAGCACGACCAGATAGGGGGCATCCGGCTGCTGGGCGAAGGCATCGCGGATCATGGCGTCCGCTTCCGGGTCCTTGACCAGACCGTGGGCTTGGGTCAGTTGCTTGAGAAAGGCGGAAACACGTTCTTTTTCGCTCGGCGTCATGGAATCCTCCGCTTGAAGGGATGGGAGCTTGATGTGCATCGCATCCTTTATTGTGGATTGCGCATGTGCTTTCAAGGGGGCCTTCGGCAGGAAAGACATTCTTTAACAAGCCGCAACATGCGAAAGCCGGTCCGCTCCCGCTCCGGTTCCCGCCGCGAGCGCCGGCCGCTTGCAGCATGTCCGGGCGAAACAGGGACCGCCGGCTGATGATCCTGCCGGAGAGCATGAACATGCCATCGCCGGTGTAACGCAGCGTCTTCGGGTGCTGTGGTGACGCGGCGACATGCGCCTTGACCACTTCGAAAATGAAAAAGCTGTATTTGTCGACCAGGGCGTCGTCATGGAGCCGGCACTCGAGGCTGGCGTGGCAGTCCCGGATCAGGGATGCCTGGATCTGTTCGGGCGCGTTGGACCTGACTCACGGGGAAAGCGCTCTTCTCGGGATGGCTCGTCATGGCACATGCTCCTGCGCTGGGTTCCGGGCGCGGCTCGCCATCATGGCAGGCCGGCTTGCTCATCCACGCCTCCGCTTGCCCGCCGACAGGTGGCGCTGCCAGGCCGGCGGCAACCGGCAATTGGCGGGCGCGCCGGCGAAAAGAGGCGCCATTTCTTCATCGCGGTACCCTCCTCTGCCAGCAGCCAGGCGGGTGACGCGGAAGCGCATCTGCGGATAGGTGGTGGCAAAGCGCAGGAAGGCCTGCACGTAGCCGGCGATGGCCGGCAGCGGCAGCAATTTGCCGGTTTCATCGCGCACCGGGATGGCATAGCTCCTGCCCTGCAGGCCCACGGCGCGGCCATAGACCGTACCGTGGTCGCGCAAGGCCGTAAGGGCGTCGCCACTGCTGTGCCGCCCTCCCAGATCCGCGCCGAAGACGAAAATCTCCTTGCGCGAGTCGTCCGAAGGTGCCACGGGTTTTGCGCTCATCCTCTCGCTGCCTGCAGGACAAAACCGTGATCGCAACATGCCTGCCGGCGCACCGCCGCCGACAGGCAGATCTCTGTGCCGACCGCAGGGACTTTCCTCTGCTGGACGGGCACGTGCAAGCCGTCACTTGCTGTACCAGGCGGTCTGCCAGCGTTCCGCTTTTTTGATGTCTTCCTGGTTCATTTGCAGCATTTTGCCAGCCAGCTTGCGTAGTTCCGGATGGGCAGCTTTTTGCTGGGCATCCTTGGACAGCGCCACGGCCCCGTCATGGTGTTTCTTGATCATATCGAGAAACAGGCGGTCGAAGGCATCGCCTTTGGCATCCTGCAATGGGCCCATCTCCATCCCGAGGGTGCCGCGCATGCCGGGCAACGCTGCATTCACGGCATCGGGCTTGCCCCCGTACCAGCGCTCGCGGTAGCGCTGCATTTCCTCGATATCTTGTTGCTGGTCCTTTTGGGTCTTGCGCGCAAAGGTTTTGAGTTCGTCGTGCTGCGCCTTTTGTTCCGCCAGACGCGCCATTTCGATTGCACCGCGATGATGTTGGATCATGGTATCCAGAAACTGCAAATCGTAAGGCGCCGCAACGGGTTGCGGCGCAGCAGCGGCCGCCGGTGCTTCGCCGGCGCTGCTGCCCGGTGTGCGCGAGTCGGCGGCATGCGTCGTGCCGCTCGCAGTGAACAGCAGGAAAGCAAGTGCAGGACCCAGCATGACAGGATTTCTCATTTGTTTTCTCCTGTTTCCAAACGCCTGGTCTTCCCACGCCAGCCGCGGCTGGCGTGGGAAGACCAGGAGTGGTCCGACCGGGGTGTGCCGCGTGGCTCGCGCCACGCGGCTTGCCGGGTCAGTGGGTGGTCTGGCCGGGCGTGCGCGCAATGCCGGCTTGGCCCATGAGCGTGTTGGTCAGCCAAGTGCGGACCAGCTCCAGGTGCTCGTCCTCCTCGCGCTTGGCTTCCCGGAACTGGGCCGCCAGATCGTCCTGGCCCAGCTGCTCGGCCAGATCGGCCATCATTTGCCAGGCGTCGTTGTCCAGCAGCTCCACCATGTGGATGGCGTGCAACGCCTCGGTAAGCGTGCTGCGCGGATCGGTCAGCACCTGCAGCACGCCCATGGAGGCAACGCCGGTGACGTCTGCGCTTGGCGTCATGGCCGTCGGGTCGGCGCCCAATTGCTCCATGGCCTGCATGAGCATGCCGAAGTGCTTGAGCTCCTCGTCATGGATATGCTGGATCTGCTCGCGCGTGGGTCCGCCCTCATGCACGTGGGCGGCATCGAACTTGCTCAGCAAGGCCTCATAGAGGCGCACGCCGCTGCGCTCGAAGGCCAGGCGCTCGCCCAGCATGTCGATGAAGACGGTCGGCTTGTTGCCCTTGAGCGCCTGCATGGCGGTCTGCGCCATGCCCTTGACAGAAGGCGGCGGCGGCACGGTGCCCACCGGCTCGGCCTCCTTGGAATAGGCATCGCGAATGGCCACATAGCCGGACAGATCGTAGGAAGGATTGGAGACCGCCTCGCGCGCGCCCTCGATGGTCGCCTTGGAATCCATAGGCGACATGCCGATGCCGGTCCGGTTCATCCCCGTGTCGATTGGTTTCTTCATTGCGCCCTCCTGTATGCACCCATTTCCACCACGCGACCCGCCAGCTCCGTGCCGGGCTGCCACATGTAGCCGGCCGCCGCGATTTCAGACGGCGAGCCCTGGGAGTTGAGCTGTTCGCGGTAGCGGATCGACTCCTGTCCTTCCTGGCTGGCGTCCACGAACTGGCTGCCCTTGGCCCGCAGGTTGACTTCGTTCTTCAGCACCTGACGCACGAAGTCGCGGTGGCTTTCGTACTTGATCGGATCCGGCAGCTCCGCCGGCAGCACCTCCGCCGGGTCGCGCTTTTCGATGCGCTTCATGAGGTCCATCACGTAGTGCAGCTGCCCCAGCTCATAGGACAGGAAGCGTTCCCAGATGGCCTTGATGCGCGGATTGGTCTCGTACTGCAGGCAGCTCCAGTAATTGTAGGCTTCGGTGGCCTCGTGCAGCAGCCATCGCTCCAGCCACGACTCGCCGGGATCGAGGAGCGATTCGTATTGAGTCACGTGCTGCTCCTCGATGGTGACGATCTCCGCGTAGAGCTGCCGCGCCACCGGATCGGAATAAGTCGGTCCGACGTTCATGTAGAAGGTGCGCGTCTGATACTCGCCGGTCATGATGGTGAGCGCATTCAGCTTGGAAATCGGATGGGCCGACTTGCGGTCGTAGTGATCGCGCAAATCGTCCATGGGATCGCGGTGCTCCACCGCCGTGGGCCGCCCCGGCATGATGTCGGTGTAGTTCTGCAGGATATTGTTGGGATCCTTGCCCTCCAGGCGGTCCAGCAAGGCGGAATAGCGGTAGAGGTGGTCGAAGTCTTCCAGCATCCCGAAGCGGTATACCTGCGCCAGATAGGGATCCGGCTCGTTCTGGGCCACGCTCGCGGTGACCTCGATGGCGACCTGCTCGTAGCCGATGGTGGTTTCCAGATTGGACTGATCCGCCGGATTCAGCCAGTTGACCATGACTTCCTGCATGTGGTCGATGCGCCGGACCCGGGCGAGATGGCCACGCAGCTCGCCGTTGTTCATTTGCGCGCAGGAATGGCTGAAGCGGATCGAACCGTTTTCGATGCCGTTCATCAGGATCACGCGGACGCGGGTGAAGGCATCGACGTCCAGCTTGCTGTACGGTTGGCCCGCCATCTCGCGCCAGGTGAAGACCTGGCGATCGAGGGGCGTGCCCTTTTCGTTAAGTATGTCCAAACTCATACCGTCCCTCCTAACAAGTGGGGTGGCAGGAAACCGATCCCGCGGGATCGGCAAGGCTTGCCAGTGCCTGTCCTCATGCGACCCCCTACCCTGCCGGGGAGTTCGCCCGCGCGGATAGGACGAAAGACGGTTTGTAGCTGGATGCGGGCGGCCGGGCTAGGCGGTTTCCACGAACACGGTGAACTGCCGAAAGCCGATGGCCTGCAGGGCCTTGGCCACGAAATCGAGGCTTTGGAAGCGGCGCGGCTCGCCCCGGGCAGTCTCCAGAAAGGGCGACACCCCCGTGCCGCTGGCCTGGAACTGCACCAGCCACCCGGTCCCCGAGCTGTCGCGCATCACCATCGCGCTCTCCAGCACACCGGTTTCGAACATGCGTTTGGCATCATCGATATTCATGCTTTCCTCCGCCACGATGTCTGTTGCGAACCATGCACGCAGTCGGCTTCACCCCGCAGCCCATGGTCCTATGCCGCCGCCGGCATCGGCCTGCTAAGCTTGGCGAGCTAAGGGCTTTAGACAACGCGATGCGCCATCCGGCACGCAGCCCCATCGCGGAGAACGGCCATGGACCTGGACAACACGCGCAGCACGGAATGGTTTGTGCCCCGCTTCGGCCCGGCCCGCTTCCGGGTTGCCGTCGGCCTGCTCTTTCTTCCCTATACCGGCATGGTGCTCGCCTTCACCGTCGTCGGCGCCATGCTGGCGGAAAACCTGCACTGGGATCGCGTGTTCGCGCTCCTGCTCATTTATTTTCTGGCCCTCGGCGTGGGGGCGCATGCCCTCGATGCGCTGGGCAGCAAGGGAGCCAAGCCGTGGGGCGCGGTGTTCTCGATCCGGCAGCTTTGGACCCTGGCCAGCATATCCGTGCTGCTCGCCTATGCCATCGGGCTCTACTACATGATCCTGTATACCCCGCTTTTATGGCTGATCGCCATCCCGGAAGGCTTTTTCCTGCTGGCCTACAACCTGGAATGGTTCGGCGGCCGCTTTCACAGCGACGGCTGGTTCGCCTTTTCCTGGGGCGTGCTGCCCACACTGGCGGGCTACGTGCTGCAAAGCAACCGACTCACCCCGGCCGCCCTGCTGGTGGCCGCCGCCATGGGGCTGCTTAGCCTGGTGGAGATCAAGACGTCGCGCCCCTACAAGGTCCTGATGCGACAGCGCGGCGCTCTCGACGAGGCGGCACGGGCGCAGGCCCGGCAACTGGAAGACATTCTGAAAAGCGTCAGCGCCGGCACCATCCTGCTGGGAGTGGGCCTTCTGACCTGGCGATGGCTGGGATAGCGCACCGCGCGGGGATACGTCCACATGGACTTCATCGGCTATTGGCAGTCCGTCCAGGCTGAACTCGACCGCGGCTTTGCCCAGTGGATGCCGGAGCTGGCGCGCGACCTCTCCGCCGCCCACCAGGCTTCCATCCAACAGGCCGTCACCGGCGGCAAGCGCCTGCGCGGCTGCCTGGTCTGCCTGACCGCCGAAGCATTGGGCGGTCGGCGGGCGGCGGCCATTCCGCGGGCCGTCGCCATCGAGTGCATCCAGGCCGCCTCGCTGATCCATGACGACTACGTGGACGGCGACACCCTGCGCCGGCAGCGCCCGGCCATCTGGACGGTGGAGGGTGCCCGCCGGGCGGTGCTGCTCGGCGACCTGATCTTCGCCACCGCCATCTGGCAGATGGCCGAACTGGGACGCGAGGACGGCGCCACGCTGGCGCGGGCCATCGCCACCGTCGCCCGCGGCGCCTACCGCGAAGCGCTCGGTCCGGCGGAGCTGGCGGCAGCCGTGGCCGGGCGGGACTTCCCGCCGGATCTGTACAAGCGCATTATCCATCTCAAGACCGGCGCCCTCTTCGCCGCCGCCGCCAAGCTCGGCGCCCTGGCGGCGGCGGCGCCGCCGGCGCTGGCCGACCAGGCCTTCGAATTCGGCGCCCGCCTGGGCGAGGCCTACCAGCTGGCCGACGACCTGCTGGATCTCTTCGATGCCGGCTCGCTGCCGGAAGATCCCCGCGACCGCCTCGCCCTGTGGGCGCCCGCCCTCCTCTGCTTCCTGCCGGAAAAACGCGCCACCCTGCTACGGCTGCTGCAGAGCAGCGGCAACGGTGCCCAGGCGTGGCTCGATGGGCGGCTGCCCGTGCTGCGGGCCAGGATGATGCGCGAAGTGGAAAGACAGGTGCAGTTGGCGGCGAGCGCACTGGCGGGCTTTCCCGACAACGGCTGGACGCGCCTGCTCCAGGCCGCGCCCGCGCAGGTCGTCGCCCTGCTGCCGCAGCCGGCGCCGGCGCGCCCGGCTATTTCCGAGCGCTGACGATGGCGGAGCCGTAGGCGGTCAGATATTCCAGGCGGATGTCTCGGAAACCGTTTTCCTGAAGGGCCAGGGTCAATTCCGGCACCCAGCGGGTTTCCTCGATGAGCTTCGGCAGGCCATGGTAGATCTCGCGCCAGGCTGGAAACACGCGGCTGCTCACCTGCTGCATGACGCCGAAGTACAGGCGCCAGAGGGCGACCAGGTGCGCCTTGGGGGGAAAGGTGAAGTCGTGCATGACGAGCACGCCGCCGTCCCGGAGCATGTCCCGGTTGGCGCGGATCAGGCGCGGCAGGTCGGCATACTTGGCCAGATAGGACGAAGTAATGCAGTCGAAGGGTGCGTCGGCCCGGTAATCCTCGGCGCGGCTCAGCACGAACTCCACGTTGCGCACGCCGAGGCGCTGCACCTTGCGCCGGGCGAGCTCCAGGTACTCGTCGCGCAGCTCCACGCCGACCACTTGGCAGCGCGGATGGCGGCGGGCGATCGCCAGGGTGGATATGCCGGTGCCGCAGGCCAGATCGAGCACCCGGGCGGGGTTGGGCGGGATCAGCTCGACCATGCGCCGCTTCCACAGCTGGTCGATGCCGAAGGTGGCGAAGTTGACCATGAAGTCGTAGCTGCTGCCCGTGCCGGCGAAGAAGCGCTGCACCAGTTCGATCCGTTGGTCGTTGCCGTTCATGCGCTGCCCTCCCGCGGTGGCGGAAACCGTGCTTCCGGAAGTCCAGCACCTTAGCAGAGCCCGGCGGCGGGCCGCATCCGACCAAGGATCAGGCCGCCCTGGCCTACTGCAGCTCGTCCACGCCAGGCCCCAGGGGCAGGATCTCGACGCCTTCCTCGTGCAGCTCCAGCGCTTCCTGCAGCGTCGCCTGCCCGTGGATGGGCTCCGCTTCGGCCTCGCCGTAGTGGATCCGGCGCGCCATCTCGGGAAAGTCGCGGCCCACGTCGCGGGCGTGGGCGCGCAGAGAGTCCATGAGTTCCCGCCGCGCCTGCGCCGCCTTGGCCTGCCCCGCATCGCCGCGCCCGTGGCGCATGAACCTGCCGCCGCTGGGTATTTTCGACAGGGCCCGGCTGCTACAATGGGGACAGGCCAGCAGCCCCTGCTGCAGCTGGGTTTCGTAATCCCCGGCATCGGCGAACCAAGCCTCGAAAGTGTGCCGGCTGTCACAGATCAGGTCGTAAATGATCATGCTTCACCTGTTTTCCGTGCCCGCTCGCAGGGGCAGTTGAAACTGTTACTGAGGCTGGAGATCTCCTCATGCAAGCCTTCGAAGAACTCGTCAAGATCATGGCGCGGCTGCGCGGCCCCGACGGCTGTCCGTGGGACAAGGCCCAGGATTTCAGCACCCTGCCGCCCTACACCATCGAGGAAACCTACGAACTGGTGGAGAGCATCGAGGCCGAGGACTGGCAGGAACTCAAGGGCGAGCTGGGCGACCTGCTCTTTCACATCGTTTTTTATGCCCGCATTGCGGCCGAAAAGGGGCTCTTCGGGATCGAGGACGTGGCCCAGGCCGCCGTGGACAAGATGCTGCGGCGCCATCCCCATGTGTTCGGGGGGGAAAGTATAGCAGACCCGGAGACCCTGCATAAACGCTGGCAGCACATGAAGGCCCAGGAGCGCCGGGAGACCGCGGCCCGGGAGCGCTCCCCGGCCTGGGATGCCGGCGTGCCCAGCGCCCTGCCCGCTTTGCTGTGGGCCTACAAGCTCCAGCAGCGTGCCGCCAACCTTGGCTTCGAGTGGAAAGACAGCGCGCCGGTGTGGGACAAGTTCCGTGAGGAATGCGGCGAACTGGAGCAGGCGGTGGCCGCCGGCGTGGCCGAGCAGGTGACCGATGAATTCGGCGACGTGCTGTTCTCGCTGGTCAACCTCTCCCGCTTCCTCGACGTGAACCCGGAAAACGCCCTGCGCCAGGCCTGCCTCAAATTCCGCAACCGCCTGCACCTGGTGTGGGATCACGCCACGACCCATGCCCTCGACCTGCAGGCCATGAGCGAAGCGGAGCTCGAGCAGCTCTGGGAAAGTGCCAAGGCCGAACTGGAACGGCGCCAGCAGGAGAAGCGCAGTCCTTCAGCCTAGCCCCGGCTCACAGCCACAGCATCAGCCCCGTTTCATGGGGGTGGGCCAGCAGCTCGTGGTAGGGATAGATCCGGATCTTGTAATCGATGCGCCCGCAGGTCTCCGGCTCCAGGTTGAGCACGAAGCGGTGCGCACCTCCCGCCTCTGCCTCACCCTCGCTGCGAAAGAGATAGGAGCGCGGCTGTTCCCGGTTGCGCAGGTCGCCGTGGTGCCGGAACAGGCATTCCACCCGCACATCCTCGGCCTGCAGGCCATTCAGCTGCACCGCTAGCTCGATGCGCAGCTGCTGGCCGAATTGCAGGCGGGCCGGTGCCTGGTCCAGGCGGGTGATGCCGACGCCGGGCCAGGCCACCTGCACCCGCTCCTTCCACTGGGCCAGGGCGTGGGCGCCCTGGAAGTCCTCCGCCGTCACCCGCACCCCCTGGCGGGCCGCGGGCCGGTAGAACTTGTTGACGTACTCGCCCACCATGCGTGCGGCGTTGAAGCGCGGCAGCAGGGTCTTCATGGAATGCTTGGATTTCTTGACCCACTCCGTGGAATAGCCGTACTTCCCTGCCTGGTAATACAGCGGAATCACCTGCTCTTCCAGCAGCTCGTAGAGGCTGTTGGCTTCCTCCTGGCGGGCGCGGAACGGGTCGACGGTCTTGAGCGGCTTGATCGCCCAGCCGTTGTGCCCGTCATAGCCCTCTCCCCACCAGCCGTCCAGCACGCTCAAATTGATGGTGCCGTTGATGCCCGCCTTCTCGCCCGAGGTGCCGCTGGCCTCCAGGGGATATTCGGGATTGTTCAGCCACACGTCCACGCCGTAGACCAGCGCCCGGGCCAAGCCCATGTCGTAGCCCTCCACCATGTGCACCTTGCCCTCGAACTCGGGCTGGTGGGCGATGGCGTGGATGTTGCGGATCAGGTCCTGGCCCGGGCGGTCGGCCGGATGGGCCTTGCCGGCGAAAATGAAGACGACGGGCCGCTCGGCATGGCTGATGATGCGGCGCAGCCGCTCCGGATCCTCGAAGAGCAGGGTCGCGCGCTTGTAGGTGGCGAAGCGGCGGGCGAAGCCGACCATTAGGATGCTGGGGTCCAGCGGATCCAGATAGCGGAGCAGGCGGTCCAGATGGGCCTCGCTGCCGCCGTTGCGCCGGTGCTGGTGGGCCAGGCGTTCGCGCACGTGGTTGATCATCTGCGACTTGAGCGCCTGGCGCACGCTCCAGTACAGGTGATCGGGAATCTGATCGATGCGGTGCCAGAAGGCGGCGTCGCTCAGCTTGTTGCGCCATTCGCCGCCCAGATAGGAGTCGAAGAGATCCATCCATTCCTGGGCCAGGAAGGTGGGAATGTGCACCCCGTTGGTCACGTAGGTCATGGGGTTTTCGTCCGGCGGCACCTGCGGCCAGAGATCCACCATCATGCGCGAGGAAACGCCGCCGTGGATGCGGCTGACGCCGTTCTGATAGCGGGAGCCGCGCACGGCCAGCGCGGTCTGATTGAAGCCGGATCCCTCCGCGGGCTTGTGCCCCAGGGCCAGGAAGGCCCCCGTGTCCAGCTTGAGCTGGGGGATGAAGTCCCGGAAATATTCCAGCATCAGCTCGTGGGGGAAGATGTCATGCCCGGCGGGCACCGGCGTGTGGGTGGTGAAGACCGTGGCGGCGGCGGTGGCCTCCAGCGCCGCGTGGAAGTCCAGGCCCTGGGCCACCAGCTCGCGCGCCCGCTCCAGAATCTGGAAGGCCGCATGCCCCTCGTTGATGTGCCAGACGGTGGGATGGAGGCCGGCGGCGCGCAGGGCGCGCACGCCGCCGATGCCGAGCACCATCTCCTGCTTGATCCGGGTGTTGATGTCGCCGCCGTAGAGCCGGTGGGTGATGCCGCGATCCTCCTCGCTGTTCTCGGGCAGGTCCGTGTCGAGGAGGTAGAGGCGGATATGGCCGACCCGCGCCACCCACAGCTTGGCCATCACCACGCGGCCGGGCAGCTCGATCTCCACCTTGACCTCGTTGCCGTCGTCCTGCAGCACCGGCAGCACCGGCAAATCGGCGAAATCCGAGTCGGTGTAGCTGGCGAGCTGATTGCCCTCGCCGTCGATGGTCTGGGAAAAATAGCCCTGCCGGTACAGCAGGCCCACGGCCACGAAGGGGATGCCGAGATCGCTGGCCGCCTTGCAGTGGTCGCCGGCCAGGATGCCCAGGCCGCCGGAATAGATGGGGAAGCTCTCGTGGAAACCGAACTCCGCGCAGAAGTAGGCCACCAGGTCGTCATGGCCGAGCGTCGGCTGGTCGTGCTGGCGCACCGGTTCCAGGAGGTAGGTGTCATAGGCGGACAGGATGCGGTAATAGCTCTCCAGGAAGACGCGGTCCTGGGAAGCCTCCACCAGCCGCGCCTCCTCCACCCGCCGCAGGAAGACCTTGGGATTATGGCCGACCGCGTCCCACAGGGCGGGATCGAGGCGAAAGAAGAGCTCGCGGGTGGGTCGGTCCCAGCTGTACCAGAGGTCGTTGGCGAGCTCGCTCAGGCGCGCCAGCTTGGCGGGGATCTTCGGATTGACTTCGAGAGAAAAGACGCTACCCGGCATGGGGGCTCCTGTGCAAATGGCGCGGCAAGAGACAAAAATCAGCCGACGACGGCCAGACTGTCTTCCTCGTCCGGCCCGAGACGGGGCGCGGCTCCGTTCATCAGGGCCTCGATCTCGTCGACCGCCTTGGGCACGTCGCGGGTCAGCACCTCGCAGCCCGTGTCCGTGACCAGCACGTCATCCTCGATGCGAATGCCGATGCCGCGCCAGCGCGCCTCCACGTCCAGGTTGTCGGGCGCCACATAAAGGCCCGGCTCCACGGTCAGCACCATGCCCGGCTCCAACAGCCGCCATTCTCCCTGGCGCTTGTAGACGCCGACATCGTGCACGTCCATGCCCAGCCAGTGGCCGGTGCGGTGCATGTAGAAGGGCTTGTAGCTTTCCTTCCCCAGGCACTGCTCCAGGCTGCCCTGCAGCAGACCCAGCCGGATCAGCCCCTCGGTCAGCACGCGCACGGCGGCATCGTGGTACAGATGGTAAGGGTTGCCCGGACGCACCGCCTCGATGGCGGCCTGCTGCGCCGCCAGCACCAGCTCATAGAGCGCGCGCTGCTCCGCGCTGAAGCGGCCGTTCACCGGAAAGGTGCGGGTCACGTCGGCGGCATAGCAGTCGTACTCGGCGCCGGCATCGATCAGCACCAGATCGCCGTCGCGCAGGGGCGCCCGGTTCTCGATGTAATGTAGGATGCAACCGTTCGCGCCGCCTCCGACGATGGATGGATAGGCGGAGGCACTGGCGCCCAGGCGCCGGAACACGTACTCGATCTCCGCTTCCAACTCGTACTCGTAGAGGCCCGGGCGGCAGTTGCGCATGGCCTGGCGGTGGGCGGCGCCGGTGATGCCGGCGGCGCGGCGCATCAGCTCGATCTCGGCGACATCCTTGCGCAAACGCATCTCGTGGATGAGCTCGTCCACATCCACGATCTCGCGCGGCGCGCTCACCCCGGCACGCACCTTGGCCCGCGCCATGTTGAGCCAGTGCATGACGCGGCCGTCGAAATCGGCGTTGCGGCCGACGCTGTAAAAGAGGATGTCCTGGTTCTCCAGGAAGCCGGGCAGGATATTGTCGATGTCGTGGATACTGAAAGCCTGGTCGGCGCCGAAGCGCGCGCGCGCGCCCTCCAGGCCGGCACGGTAGCCGTCCCAGATCTCGCGCTCCGGATCGCGGGGCCGCACGAAGAGGATGTAGGGCCCCTGCGGATGGCCGGGCGCCAGCACCAGCACCGCCTCGGGCTCGGCGAAGCCGGTCAGGTAATAAAAATCGCTGTCGGGCCGGAAGCGATAGTGCGCATCATTGTTGCGCAGCTTCTGGGTGGCGGTGGGCAGGATGGCGATGCCCTGCCCCATGCGCGCCAGGAGCTTTTGCCGCCGCGCGGCATAATCCACATTCACATCCATGGCCATCTCCTTGTTTTTGCTACAAGATCACCCGCTCGATGCCGCCCTGGCGGGCTCTCTCGACAAAGCGCTCCTGCCAATCCGGTCCCAGGATGTGCCTGGCCAGCTCCACCACAATGTAGTCCGTTTCCACGCCGGTGTCCTCCTCATAACGGGCCAGGCCCTGCTGGCAGGCGGGACAGCTCGTCAGCATCTTGACCCGCCCGGCCTCCGCCACGGGGCCGCCGGTCAGCTGCTGCACGCCGCGCTGGATCTCCTCCTGCTTGCGGAAGCGCAGCTGGGTGGAGATGTCCGGCCGCGCCACTGCCAGGGTGCCGGCCTCGCCGCAACAGCGGTCGGACAGCAGCACCGCTTGGCCCATCAGATCCGACGCCACGCTCTGGGCGTCGTAGGTCTTCATGGGCGTGTGGCAGGGATCGTGATAGAGGTACTGCACGCCGCTCACTCCGTCGAGCCGGATGCCCTTCTCCATCAGGTACTCGTGAATGTCCAGCAGCCGGCAGCCCGGGAAGATCTGCTCGAACTGGTATTTCAAGAGCTGATCCATGCAGGTTCCGCATGACACGATGACCGTCTTGATGTCCATGTAGTTCAGCGTGTTGGCCACCCGGTGGAAAAGCACCCGGTTCTCGGCGGTGATCTGCTCGCCCTTGGCGCGGTTGCCGCTGGAAGCCTGCGGATAGCCGCAGCACAGATAGCCGGGCGGCAGCACGGTCTGCGCACCGAGTTCGAAGAGCATGGCCTGGGTGGCCAGCCCCACCTGGCTGAAGAGACGCTCCGAGCCGCAGCCGGGGAAGTAGAACACGGCGTCCGAGCTATCCGTCACCTTGGCGGGATCGCGCAGGATGGGCACCACCTTCTCGTCCTCCACGCCCAGGAGGGCACGGGCGGTCTTCATGGGCAACTGGGCGGGCATGGGCTTGCGGATGAAATTGAGCACCTGCGCCTTGACCGGCGTCTTGCCGGTGGTGTCCGCCGGCCGCTGGCCGTTGCGCAGCAGTCCCACCCGCTTGGCCAGGCCGTGGGCCAGTCGCTGGCCGCGGTAGCCCCATTCGATCATGCCCTTGCGCATGAGCTTGACCGTGGCCGGATCGGTCACGTTGAGAAAGGCCATGGACATCCAGGTGCCGGCGTTGAAGTGCTTTTGCCCCTGCTCCTGCAGGATGGTGCGCATGCGGATGGACACGTCGCCGAAGTCGATGTTGACCGGGCACGGATTGGCGCATTTGTGGCAGACCGTGCAGTGGTCGGCGATGTCGTTCATGGCCTCGAAATGGTGCAAGGAAATGCCTCTACGCGTCTGTTTTTCGTAGAGAAACGCCTCCATCACCAAGCCTGTGCCGAGGATCTTGTTGCGCGGCGAGTAGAGCAGGTTGGCGCGCGGGATATGGGTGGTGCAGACCGGCTTGCACTTGCCGCAGCGCAGGCAGTCGGAGATGTCGTCGGCCAGGGCGTTGAGCTGGGTGCTCTCCAGGATAATGGCCTCCGCCTCCAGCAAATTGAAGCTCGGCGTGTAGGCGCGCTGCAGCCCCGAGCCGGGCATGAGCTTGTCGCGATTGAAGCGGCCTTCCGGGTCCACGTGGCGCTTGTATTCGGCGAAGGCCGCCACCGTGGCCGGATCCAGGAACTGCATCTTGGTGATGCCGATGCCGTGCTCGCCGGAGATGACGCCGTCCAGGGCCGCCGCCAGCGCCATCACCCGCTCCACCACCGCCTCGGCGCGCCGCATCATGGCGTAGTCGTTGGAGTTCACCGGAATGTTGGTGTGCACGTTGCCGTCGCCGGCATGCATGTGGCAGGCAACGAAGAGCCGGCTCTTGCGCACTTCCTCGTGAATGCCGTCCAGGCGGCGGCGCAGGGCCTCGAACTCGCGGCCGGCGAAGATCTCGTGCAGCACCTGCCCGACCTCGCGCCGGTAGGAGATGCGCAGGTCGCGGCGCTGCAGCAGGCGGAACACCGTGTCCCCCGGCCGCAGCCGCGCCCGGATCTCCGCCTCCAGGGCCAAATCGGCCGCCGGCGCGTCCAGGTCGGCCATGAGCCGCTGCCAACGCGCCTGCACCGCGAGCAGATGTTCGACGGCCCGCTGGCGCTTGTGGGCGATGATCTCCTCGCCCTCGCGGCTGCGGAATTCGGCTCGCTCGCGCGCCTCGGGCAAGCCGCCGCGCAGGTAATCGAGCACCGCGTCCAGGATCGCGAGCTTGTTCTCGGTGGACAGTTCGATGTTGATGCGCTCGATGCCGTCGTTGTAGTCGGCCAGGCGCTCCAGGGGGATGACCACGTCCTCGTTGATCTTGAAGGCATTGGTGTGGGCGGCGATGGCGGCGGTGCGGGCCCGGTCCTTCCAGAACGCCTTGCGCGCTTCCGCGCTCACGGCGACGAAGCCCTCGGCGCCGCGGGCGTTGGCCAGGCGCACCACCTGGCTGGCGGCGGCGGCCACCGCCTGCTCGTCGTCGCCGCTGATGTCGGCGATCAGCACCATCTTGGGCCGTTCGGGCCGCGGCGCCTTGGTGGCATAGCCCACCGCCCGCACGTAGCGCTCGTCCAGATGCTCCAGGCCGGCCAGCACCACGCCGTCCAGTCCATCCAGGTAATCCTTGGTTTCCACGATGGCCGGCACGGCATCGCGCAGATCCGCGCCGAAGAACTCCAGGCAGACGGTGCGCGTGTGCTGGAACTGGCGGTGCAGGATGAACACACCCGAGGTGATCAGCCCGTCGCAGCCTTCCTTCTGGATGCCGGGCAGGCCGCCCAGGAACTTGTTGGTCACGTCCTTGCCCAGGCCCTGCTTGCGCAGGTCCGGCCCGGGAATGCGCAGGATCTCCGGCTCGCCGAGCGGCGTCTTGCCGTCCGACGCATAGCGGGTGACGCGGAACACGGCGAAATCGAGCTCATGGATCTTGCCCAGGTTATGGTTGAGCCGCTCCACCTCCAGCCACTGGGCATCGGGCGTCACCATGCGCCAGGACACCAGATTGTCGAGGGTGGTGCCCCACAGCACGGCCTTCTTGCCGCCCGCGTTCATGGCGATGTTGCCGCCGATGGTGGAGGCATCCTGGGATGTCGGGTCCACGGCAAAAACCAGGCCGGCGGCATAGGCGGCGTCCGCCACGCGCCGGGTCACGACGCCGGCGCCGGCGCGGATGGTGGCCACCGGTCCGGTCACGCCGGGAATCTCCCGATGGGTGATCGCGCCCAGCTCCTCCAGCTTTTCCGTGTTGATCACCGCGCTGTCGGCGTGCAGAGGCACGGCGCCGCCGGTGTAGCCGGTGCCGCCGCCGCGCGGAATGACGGTCAGGCCGAGACGGATGCAGGCGGCCACCAGGCCGGCCATCTCCTCTTCCGTATCCGGAGTCAGCACCACGAAAGGAAATTCCACGCGCCAATCGGTGGCATCGGTGGCGTGGCTGACCCGTGCCAGGCCGTCGAAATGAATGTTGTCCTTGCGGGTGACCTTGCTGAACTCGCTCAGCGCCCGCCGGCGCAGCTGGCGCTGCTGCGGGAACCACGCTTCGAACTCCGCCACCGCCCGGCGCGCCGCCTCTACCAGGCGCAACGCCTGGGCATTGCCCTCGGCCCGCGCCACGATCTGGTCCAGACGGTGATGCAGGGCATGCACCAGGGATTGGAAGCGCTTCCTGTTTTCCAGCAGATCGTCCTGGATATAGGGGTTGCGCGACACCACCCACAGGTCGCCGAGCACCTCGAAGAGCATGCGCGCCGAGCGCCCGGTGCGCCGCTGCGCCCGCAGGCTGTTGAGCACCGCCCACATCTCCTCACTCAGAAAGCGGATCACGATCTCGCGATCGGAGAAGGAGGTATAATTGTAGGGGATTTCGCGGATGCGGGAATTGCTGGAATCGCTCATCGGATCGGGTCACACGCTCGGAAACGCCGGCCGGCGAAAGGGCGCCGGCCAGGCACGGCTTCAATCAACGCCGACTATACCACAAAGCGGGTTCTTGGTCCGCGTAAAAAATTGTTCTCGTTTTAACTTCGGCTCAGTCGAAGGCCAGGTCCAAGGCGTCGCCCAGCTTGTCCACCTGCAGCACCTTGATGCCGCCCACGCTGCGCTCCAGGCGGCTGGCGGCGGGCAGCATCGCGCGCTTGAAGCCGAGCTTGGCCGCCTCCTTGAGGCGGTCGCCGGCGCGCGACACCGCCCGCACCTCGCCGGCCAGGCCGACCTCGCCAAAGAGCACGCGCTCCGCATCCAACGGGCGGTTGCGGAAGCTGGACAGCAGCGCCATCACCACCGCCAGGTCGGCGGCCGGCTCGTTCAGGCGCACGCCGCCGACCACGTTGATGAAGACGTCCTGGTCGAAGAGCGGCACGCCGCCATGGCGGTGCAGCACGGCCAGCAACATGGACAGGCGGTTCGGGTCCAGGCCGATGGCCACCCGGCGCGGGTTCGCCAGCGGGCTCGGGCTCACCAGCGCCTGCACCTCCACGAGCAGCGGTCGCGTGCCTTCCTGGGTGACCAGCACGGCGCTGCCGGGCACCGGCTGCGCGTGCTGGGACAGGAAGAGGCTGGAGGGATTGTCCACCTCCGCCAAGCCTTTGTCCGTCATGCTGAACACGCCCAGCTCGTTGACGGCGCCGAAGCGGTTCTTGATGGCGCGCACGATGCGGAAGCTGTTGCCCGGCTCGCCCTCGAAATAGAGCACCGTATCCACCATGTGCTCCAGCACCCGCGGCCCGGCCAGGGTGCCCTCCTTGGTGACGTGGCCCACTAGCCAGACGGCCACGCCGGCGCGCTTGGCATAGCGCACCAGCTGCGCCGCGCACTCGCGCACCTGGGCCACCGAGCCCGGCGCCGACTGCAGGGCATCGCTGAACACGGTCTGGATGGAATCCACCACCAGCACCGCCGGCGATTCCGTTTGTGCCTGGGCCAGAATCTGCTCCAGGTTGTTCTCCGCCAGCAGGCGGATGCCGCGGCTGCTCAGGTCCAGGCGCCGGGCGCGCATGGCCACCTGGCCGGCCGATTCCTCGCCGGTCACGTACAAAGCCGGCCCGCTCTGGGCCAGATGGCTCACGGCCTGCAGGAGCAGGGTGGACTTGCCGATGCCCGGATCGCCGCCCAGCAGCATGGCCGCGCCGGCGACCTGGCCGCCGCCCAGCACGCGATCCAGCTCCTGCAGGCCGGTGGACACCCGCGGCGTCTCTTCGGACACCACCGCCGTCAAATCCTGGGCATGGCTGGCCACGGCGTAAGCCGTGTGCCGGGTGTTGGCGCTCGCCGCCATCGGCAGGCTTTCCACCAGGCTGTTCCAGGCGCCGCAGTCGGGGCAGCGCCCCAGCCACTTCGGCGACGTGGCGCCGCAGGCGTCGCACACGTAGATGGTCTTGCTCTTGCTCATGGCACCGGTACTCGCGGGACCCGCCCTTGCAGCCGGCAGGTCAGTTCATAAGGGATGGTACCGCATAGGGCGGCCAGCTCCTCCACGGTCACCCGCTCGCCGCCCTGCTCGCCCATCAGCACCACTTCGTCGCCCAGCTGCGCGCCGGGCAGGGGCGTGAGATCGACGAAGAGCATGTCCATGGACACCCGCCCCAGCAGGCGCGTGCGCCGGCCGCCCACCAGCACCGGGGTACCCGTGCCCAGACGGGGATAGCCGTCGCCGTAGCCGACCGCCACCACTCCGACCCGGGTCGGGACGTCGGCGCGGAAGCCGGCGCCATAGCCCAGCCACTCGCCGGGGCGCAGATCGCGGATGGCGATCAGCTCCGAACGCAGCTGCAGCACCGGGCGCAGGCCGAGCGCCAAGCCGTCTTCGGCGGCGAAGGGGGACATGCCGTACAGCATCAGGCCGGGGCGCACCCACTGGTAGTGGCTCTGCGGCAAGCGCAGGATGCCGGCGGAACTGGCCAGGGACAGCTCCAATCCAGGAGTTTGCGGCAGGTGCGCGGCGGCCTCGCGGAAGCCATCCATTTGATGGGTATTATACCAGTCCTCCGGCGTGTCCGCCCGCGCCAAGTGGCTCAAGAGCCCACGCAGGCGCACGCCGGGCGCATGGACCAGATGCGCCAGCACCGCCGGCAGCTCCAAGGGCGCGAAGCCCAGGCGGTGCATGCCGGTGTCCACCTTGACGAAGACATCGACGGGAAAATCCTGCGGCGCATCCAGCAGCCACTGCAGCTGGCGACGGTTGTGCAGCACCACGCCCAGACGCCAGCGCGAAATCTCGGGCAGATCGGCGGGGGCGAAGGGGCCGTCCAGGATGAAGATGGGCAGAAAGATCTGCTGCTGGCGCAGGATCAGGGCTTCCTCCAGGCAGGCCACCGCCAGGCCGTCCACGCCGGCCTGGGCCAGGGTGCGGACGACCATGGGCGCGCCGTGGCCATAGGCGTCCGCCTTGACCACCGCCATGACGCGGCTCTGCGGCGCATGGGCGCGAACCGCGGCCAGATTGTGCTGGAGCGCCCCGATGCTGATCAGGGCTTGGGTAGGGCGACTCATAGGGCAGTAACTAAGGACAGGCTAAGGACAACGGGGAGACGGCAGGCGCTCAGCCATAGGCGGAGTCGTAGCCGGGCCCGGCATAATTCTCGAAACGGGTGTACTCGCCCAGGAAGGTCATGCGCACCACGCCGGTGGGACCGTTGCGGTGCTTGCCGATGATGATCTCGGCAATGCCTTTGTTGTCCTCCTGGTCCTTGTGGTAGACCTCGTCGCGGTAGATGAACATGATCAGATCCGCGTCCTGCTCGATGGCGCCCGATTCGCGCAGGTCCGCCATCACCGGGCGCTTGTCGGTGCGCTGCTCCAGACCGCGGTTGAGCTGGGACAGGGCGATCACCGGCACGTTCAACTCCTTGGCCAAGGCCTTGAGGCCGCGCGAGATTTCCGAGATCTCGGCGGTGCGGTTCTCGCTGCGGCCCGGCACCTGCATGAGCTGCAGGTAGTCGACCACGATCAGCGACAGTCCGTGCTCGCGCTTCAGGCGCCGTGCCCGCGAGCGCAGCTCGGTGGGCGACAGGGCCGGCGTGTCCTCGACGAAGAGCGGTGCCTCCGACAGCTCGCCCATGGTATGCGCCAGCCGCGGCCAGTCGTCGACGCCGAGCTGGCCGGTGCGCACCTTGTGCTGGTCGATGCGCCCGCGCGAGGACAGCAGACGCAGCGTGATCTGGCTGCCGGGCATTTCCATGCTGAACACCGCCACCGGCAGCTTCTCCACCACCGCCACGTGCTCGGCGATGTTCATGGCGAAGGAGGTCTTGCCCATGCTGGGCCGGCCGGCGATGATGATGAGATCGGAATTCTGCAGGCCCGAGGTGCGCTCGTCCAGATCGACGAAGCCGGTGGGCACGCCCGTGATCTTGCGGTTCTCGCGCGACATGGTCTCGATGTGGTCGACCACCTCGGTCAGCAGGGAGTTGAGCGAGCGGAAGCCCCCCTGCCCGCGCGCCTGCGCCTCGGAAATCTCGAAGACCAGGCGCTCGGCCTCGTCCACCAGCGCGTTGGCGGGGCGGCCTTCCGGCTCGTAGGCCAGTTCGGCGATCTGATTGCCCACCCGGATCAGGCTGCGGGCAACGGCGCGCTCGCGCACGATGCGGGCATAGGCCTGCACGTTGGCGGCAGTGGGCGTCTCGTTGGCCAGCGTGGCCAGGTAGACCAGCCCGCCGACCTCGTCCAGCTCGCCGTTGGCCTCGAGCCATTGGCTGAGGGTCAGCACGTCCACCGGATGGCCGTCCGCCAGCATGCGCTGCATGCCCGCAAAGATCAGACGGTGCTCCTTGCGGTAGAAATCGGCTTCCTGCAGGAGATCGGCGACACGATCCCAGGCATTGTTGTCCAGCAAAACACTGCCCAGGACGGCCTGCTCCGCCTCGAGGGCGTGCGGAGGCAGCTTCAGGGAAACTTCGGAGGGATAATCTGCATCCATTGCCGGCACCCCGACAAAGTCGGGGCCGGCTCAGCCGGCCCCGGCATCGTGCTGCTTAGGCGGGCACCACGTTCACGGTCACGGTGACCACGACATCCGGGTGCAGCTGAATCTCCACGCTGCGCTCGCCGGTGCTCTTGAAGGCGCCCTGCGGCAGGCGTACTTCCGCGCGGGACACAGCATGGCCGGCGGCGGTCAGGGCCTCGGCGATATCCTGGGTGCCCACGGAGCCGAAGAGCCGGCCGCCCTCGCCCGCCTGGCGGGCGACCTGCACCGCCACGCCATCCAGGATGCTGGCGCGCTGCTGCGCCTCCGCCAGCATCCTGGCCTGCTGCGCCTCCAGCTCCGCCCGGCGGGCGGCAAAGTCTTCCAGGTTGCGCTGGGTGGCCGGCACGGCCTTGTGCTGGGGGATCAGGTAGTTGCGGCCATAGCCCGGCGCCACCGAAACCACATCGCCCAAGTTGCCGAGATTTCTTACTTTTTCCAGCAGAATCACTTGCATTGCACTCTCCTTCCGTTACGGCCGCCAGGCCGTCGAATTTGCGCCCCCGCTGGCCTGTCCGACCCAGCGGTGGGCTCATGTTTTTACCTTTCCTGCAGACGCTGGCGCAGATCCAGCGCCTTGTCCGCGATCCCGAGCCCGCTCACCACGAAGGCCAGCTGGGCGAGGAGGATCAGGACCACGTAAAAAGCCAGCAGCACCTGCCATGGCCATTGCCGCAGTCCCGCCACGGTGTGGATCACTGCCAGCCCCTGGAACATGAACAGGACGCCCAGGATCAAGCCGATGTTCTGGCCAAAGAGCGCCAAATCACCCGAACCCAGCCAGCCCAGCAAAAAAGCCAGCGGCAGCATCAACAAAAACGCGTTGGGCAGGCTCCAATCGCGGAAGGGCTCGCCCTGCAGGGTGTGCTCTTCCGCGTAGCTGGCCTGCATCCAGCGCCCCAGCAGCAGTGCCAGGACCCAGACCACCACCGCGCTGGCGCCCATCAGCCCCGGGAAGAGCGCGGCCAGCTGCGCCACGGCCTCCGCGTTCGCCCCGCCATCCTGGGCGACTTGGCTCAGTGCCTGCTGCAGCACGCCCGTCCAATAGCTGGACGCCTCGCCCGGGACCGCGTAGACAGCCAGCGCCACGATCATGGCGCCCAAGCCCAGAAGCACCCAGCTGGCGGCGCGCAGCGTGCCGCTGCGGCGCAATACCTCGCCCAGCAGCCAGGCCGGCAGCCAGAGCAGCACGAAGGCCAAGCCGACAGCGGGCTTGATGGTCAAGAGCGCCACCGCCGCCGCGCTCAACGCGCCCACCTCCAGGCTGCCGCGGGTACCCACCTGCAGAGCGATCAGCACCACGACGGCGCAGCTGAACGCAAAGAGGGGACCGGCCAGCGGCGGCAGCCACCAGCCCAGGCTGAAAATCGCAGCCAGGCTCAGAGTGGCATGCCAGCGGCTGCGTAGGATCCAGGCGCTAATGCGCTCTGTCAGCGTTTCCGCCATCATCGCAAAACAGCGCCTGGCGCGCAGCCAGGTACGGTCAATTTTAGCTGATCACGTAGGGCAGCAGCGCCAGGTAGCGGGCGCGCTTGATGGCGACGCCCAGCTGACGCTGGTAGCGGGCCTTGGTCCCGGTGATGCGGCTGGGAACGATCTTGCCCGTTTCGCCGATGTAGGCCTGCAGGGTCTTCAGGTCCTTGTAATCGATTTCCTTCACGCCTTCGGCGGTGAAGCGGCAGAACTTCTTGCGGCGGTAGAAACCGCCACGCTTCTCGCCATCTTTCTTGGCAGCCGGTCTGCGATTCTGCATATTCATCTCTCCTAAACTGATTTCCCTTGTGCTGCTCGAACAGCTTGCGCGTGCAGCACCAGTCGATTTTCCCGCCCTACCCGTTCCCGCGCCAGAAAGCCGCTGACCACCACGCCGGTCTGCGGCTGAATGAGGGCAAGCTGCTCTGGCGCCAGATCGATGGCCACCACCCGGATCCGGCAGTGGCTGTGGCGCGGCAGCCCCGCCTCCAGCAGCACGGACCGATGCTCCAGCACGAAGCCGTGCACGATCTTGCCGGCGGGGGTGTAACGGACAGGATCCACTTGAGCGATGATACCACCTAAGTGGGTCAGGTTGGTATCAAGCCCCGCGTTCGGCAAGGTGCTTATTCGTTGTCGTCCTCGTCGCCATCGGCGGAGGCCGGCTCATTGTCGGCGCTGCTCTCGCCAGCGCTTTCCTGGCTGCCGTCGCGGGCCAACGGCGAGGGCGTGGTCACAGCCTCCTCGCGCTTGACGACCAGGTGGCGCAGCACGGCGTCGTTGAAGCGGAAGGCATGCTCGAGCTCTTGCAGGGTGGGATGGTCGCACTCAATGTTCATGAGCACGTAGTGCGCCTTGTGCACCTTGGCGATGGGATAGGCCAGCTGCCGGCGGCCCCAATCCTCCAGGCGGTGAATGGCGCCGCCGGAAGATTCGATGGTGCCGCGATAGCGGTCAATCATTTGGGGGACCTGCTCGCTCTGGTCGGGATGGACCAGAAACACGATTTCATAGTGTCTCAAGTGGAGCTCCTTTTGGCTGTCAAGCCCCAGGACGCGCCTGGAGCAAGGAGATGGATGAACAAAGGCGGGAAGTGTAAAGCAATCGACGGAAATTGCAAGGCCCGCGCCGACGCCTTACGCGGGCGCCTGCCGCTGGCGTACCGCTTCAAAGAGGGCCACGCCGGCGGCCACCGAAACATTCAGGCTGCCGCAGCCGCCCTGCATCGGAATGCGCGCCAGGGCATCGCAGTGCTCGCGGGTCAGGCGCCGCAACCCCTCCCCTTCGGCGCCCATGACGATTCCCAGGGGCCCGCGCAGATCCTGCTCGTAAAGGGACGCCGGCCCCTCGCCGGCCAGGCCGATCAGCCAGAGTCCGCGCGCCTGCAGCTGCTCCATGCTGCGCGCCAGGTTGGTCACCTGGGCGATCGGCAGACGCGAGGCCGCTCCGCTCGCCACCTTGCGCACCGTGGCATTGATCGGACAGGCCCGGTCCTTGGGCAGAATCACGCCGTGAACGCCGGCGGCCTCGGCCGTGCGCAGGCAGGCGCCGACGTTGTGCGGGTCCTGCAGGCCGTCGAGAATGAGGACGAAGGGCGGTGCCGGCTGCGTGTCCAGATGCTCCAGCAGATCCTCCAGCTGCCAGGGCCGGATGGGTTTGAGACGGGCCATCACGCCCTGGTGACGGGCACCGCCGAGCTGCCGGTCCATCTGCTCGCGGCTGCGGCTTTCGATGGAGAGGCGCTGCTGCCGGGCGCTCTGCAGGATGGGCCGCAGGCGCTCGTCCTCGCGCCCGGCCATGACCCAAAGCATCGCCACTTCCCCGGCATCGAGGGCGGCCTGCACTGCGTGAATTCCGAAGATCAGATCGTCGGCAGCGCTCATGCGGGTGGCTCCTCCGGAAGATACCCCTGCTCGGCCAGTTCGATGACGTCCGGCAACGCCCGCAGCGTCGGCGCAATCCAGGGCAGGCCCACCCGCGCGAAGGCATCCTCCTCCGTCGTGGCCGGCACCAGATCCCATCCGGGGCGCCGGCGCAGCCGCTGCACGAAGTCGGCCGGCCCGGTGTGGGCAATCAGGGCAAAGCCCAGGCTGTCCGCCGGGCTGCGGTAGAATTTGAGCACTTCGCCCATCGTCAGGCACACGCTGCGCTGGGGCGCGTCCACGGCGCCCGCATCGGGCACCTGACGCAGGAACGCCGGCCAGTCGGGCTCCGGGCTCTGCCCAAGATCCAGCAGAAGCTCCACGCGCTCGATGGTGTCGGCTCCCCGGCGCAAGGGCCCGCACGGCAGCAGCCGCCAGCCCAGGCCGCCGAAGTGCGCGATCACGCGCTCCTGCATGCACAAAGCACGAGGGCGCCGCATGCGCGGCGCCCTCGCTTGGCTCAGCGCCTCCATCAGGAGGCGGTGGGCGTGATCAGGATTTCGACGCGGCGGTTCAACTGCCGGCCGGCTTCCGTGCCGTTGCTGGCGATCGGGTTGGATTCGCCCATGCCCTGCGCCACCATGCGGCTCGAAGCCACGCCGCGGCTGGCCAGGTAACTCATCACCGCCTGGGCACGCTGCTGGGACAGACGCTGATTGAAGGCCGCATCGCCCACGCTGTCGGTGTGGCCGGTGATGGTCACGCGCGACTCGGGATAGCGGTTCAGCACGTCGGCCACGTTGTCCAGGATGCGATGGCCGTCGCCGACGATCTCGGCAGTGCCGAAGCGGAAGAAGGCTTGGCTGTTCATGGTGACGTTCAAGGCCTGCCCGTTGTTCACGCGCTGGATGTTGACCTCGTTCGCCGCCCGCTCCGCCGCCAGGCGCTGCTCCAGCTCGCGCTGCTGGTTGTCCAGGTAGCGGCCGATGCCGGCGCCGAGCAGACCGCCGACCGCCGCACCGATGACAGCACCAGTGCGCGGGTTGCCGGACTGGTTGCCGATCACGGCGCCGGCCGCGGCACCGCCCAGGGTGCCGATGACGGCGCCCTGCTGGGTCCGCTCATAGCCCGGCGTGGTGGCGCATCCCGCCAAGCCCAGCGTGCCGGCCACCAGCAAAGCCAAACCCCGATTTCTGACGCTGTTGTTCAAGGCCATACAAATATCTCCTGTTGCTGTCGTTATGATGAGCTTCCGTGGTCTAGAACGCTCACCGGGAGGATCGGTTGACGTGCGCCTTAGGCTACGGCTTCTGCCAGCTCGAAATCAATCTTGCCGTCGTCCAGATTCACCTGCACCACGCGCACCTGCAGCGCGTCGCCCAGCTGGAAGCGCCGTCCCGTGCGCTCGCCGATGAGCCGGTAACGCTCCGCCTGGAAGTGGAAGTAGTCGTTGCCCAGGGTGGAGATGTGCACCAGGCCCTCGACGAAGACTTCGTCCAGCTGGACGAAAAGCCCGAAGCCGGTCACGCCGGTGACGATGCCGGAGAAGACCTGGCCCACCTTGTCCAGCATGTATTCGCACTTCAGCCAGTTGACCGCGTCGCGGGTTGCCTCGTCGGCGCGCCGTTCGGTGGCGGAGCAGTGGGTGCCCATTTCCTGAAGTCGCTCATGACTGGCGCCGAACCAGCCCTCGCCCACCCCGTTCAGCAGCTGCTTGATGGTCCGATGGACGAGCAGGTCCGGGTAGCGCCGGATCGGCGACGTGAAATGGGTGTAGGCCGGATAGGCTAACCCAAAGTGACCGGCATTGTCAGGACTGTAGACGGCCTGCGACATGCTGCGCAGGATGACCGTCTGCACCATGTTGAAGTCCTTGCGGCCGCGCACCTTGTCCAGCAGCTTGGCGTAATGCTTGGCGGTCACCTCGCCCTGCACCCGGAAGGGGATGCCGAGCTCGGCCAGGAAGTTTTTCAGATCCTCCAGTTTGTCCGGCGGCGGCGCGTGGTGCACCCGGTACAGGACCGGAATCTCCTGGGTCTGGAAAAAACTGGCCGCGCAGACGTTGGCCGCCAGCATGCATTCCTCGATCAGGCGATGGGCATCGTTGCGCTGGGTCGGCACGATGCGCTCGATGCGCATGTCCTCGCCGTAGATGATGCGCGTTTCCTGGGTGTCGAAGTCGATCGCCCCGCGCTTTTCACGCGCGTGCAGCAGCGCATGATAGAGCGCGTACAGGGTTTCCAGCGGCTCCAGCAACGCCGCGTGCTGGTCGCGCGCGACCGGATCGCGGTGCTGCAGGATGGCAGCCACCGTGGTGTAAGTGAAGCGGTGATGCGAGCGGATCACCGCCTCGAAGAAACGGAAGCGCTTGATCTGGCCGGTGGCGCTGACGAACATCTCGCAGGCCAGGGCCAGGCGGTCCACCTGCGGGTTGAGCGAGCACAAGCCGTTGGACAGGGTCTCGGGCAGCATGGGGATGACGCGATTGGGGAAATACACCGAATTGCCCCGCTCGTAGGCCGCCCGGTCCAGATGGCTGCCCTCCTGCACGTAAGCGCCCACGTCGGCGATGGCGACGATCAGGCGGAAGCCGTTGCCCTGGCGCTCGGCGAAAACGGCGTCATCGAAGTCGCGGGCATCCTCGCCGTCGATGGTGACCAGCGGCAGCTCGCGTAGATCCACGCGGCCGGCCTTGGCCTCCTCCGGCACTGCGTCGGGAAAGGCTTCCGCTTCGGCCACCGCTTCCGGTGCCCAGACGTGGGGCAAGTCATACTTGCGGATGGCGATCTCCACTTCCATGCCCGGACCCATGTGGTCGCCCAGCACTTCCACCACTTTGCCTACCGGCTGCAGCCGGCCGTCCGGCTGCTGGGTGATCTCGATGGTGACGATCTGCCCATGCAGGGCATCGCCCCGATGCTTGGGCGGCACCAGGAAGTCCTGAGTGATGCGCTTGTCCTCGGGCACGACGATGCTGACGTCGTCCTCCATGAAGAAGCGGCCCACCAGCCGCTGATTGGCGCGCTCGAGCACCCGCACCACCGCGCCTTCCGGGCGGCCGCGCCGATCCATGCCGACGACCCGGCCGAGCACGATGTCGCCATGCATGGTCTGGCGCATCTGCTTGGGCGACAGAAAGAGATCATTGCCGCCCTCGTCGGGGATCAGGAAGCCGAAGCCGTCCGGATGGCCGCTGACTCGGCCGCGGATCAGATCCATGCGCTCGGCCACGCCGTAGGCGTTCTTGCGGTTGCGGACCACCTGGCCGTCACGCTCCATGGCCTTCAGGCGCCGGCGCAGGGATTCGACGTCCTCCTCCTCGACCTCCAGATCCTCGGCGATGCGCTCCAGCGTGGCCGGCGCTCCCAGCTTGGCCAGATAATCCAGAATCAGCTCGCGGCTGACGATCGGCCGCTCGTACTTCTGCGCTTCCCGTGCATACATGGGGTCGCGCTCAGCCAGGGGCGCAGGAGCTTTCTCCTTCTTCTTGCCCTTGGGCTCCTCGCCCGCATCCCACGACTCCTGCTTGTTTTGTTTTTTTCCTCTCGCCATTGACAACCGGCTCCTGTTCCGTGTATAAATTCATTCATGCCGAGGTGGCGGAATTGGTAGACGCGCTAGTTTCAGGTACTAGTGGGTAATTCCCGTGCTGGTTCGAGTCCAGTCCTCGGTACCAAATTCAAAAGCGGGTTATGGTCCTTCCATAACCCGCTTTTCTGTTGTTCGGTCAGCCTGTGCATGCCGCACATTGTGGGCTGATTGGCCGCGAGCGTCAATGGGCAATAAAACGCCGCGGATCGACGCAGGCTGCGCTGCGGCCGGAAAGCCGTGCGCAGCCGCATCAAACGGCAGGCGCCGGGCCCGTCCCCTCTTCATCCACCGCCAAGCCCTGCTCCAGCTGATAGATCCAGGCCAGCACCTCGGCCACGGCCCGATAGAGCTCCGGCGGAATTTCCTGATCCAGATCGAGTTGCAACAACAGGCCGACCAGCGCCGGCGATTCGTGGATATATACCCCGGCTTCCCGGGCTCGGGCGATGATGTGCTCGGCCACCAGGCCGCGCCCCTTGGCCACCACCCGCGGCGCGGCCTGTCCCTCGCGGTAGCTCAGGGCGACCGCGCCGGCCGGCTTATCGCGATCCGTCGGCGACATCCAACACCATGCCTTGCAGCGCCAGACCCGCATTCCGCAGGCCGTCGCGCAGCGATTCATCGGCCCGCAGCCGGGGCAACGCCGCCTCCGCCGCCTGGATGCGCAGCTGGACCTGGCGGTCCAGCAGCTGGATTTGGACGGAAATCCGTCCCAGCCCAGGCAGCTCCAGCTTGAGCGTGGTGAACCAGACCCGTCCCTCCACCCCGCCCGGCGCCGCGGCAGGGCGCTCCTCGATCTGCCACTCCAAGTGCTGGCCCGGCCAGATCTGCCCCGCCCAGTTCACTTGGCGGCTTTCCAGGCTGTGCAGCTGCTGCTGCACGAGATCGGCATGGCGGATCTGCAAGGATGCCGGCTCCGCCGCATCCGCCGGCGGGGGCTCCTGGTAGGCGCGGCGCACGTCGTGCTCCAGCTGGCTCGCCACGGCGCCTGTTCCTGCCCTGTCTCGCGCCGCCGGGTGCGCACCGGCGGCGGAATCCGCCCGCCCCTGTTCGCCCGGACGGCGGGACTCGGACGAATGATCGGCGGGAGCCTGGAGCAGCGGCGACGAGCGCCCCTGCGGCTCCTGCAGCAGGCTGGCCAGCGGACGCTCCCCCGCAGCCCAGCCGGCCACGTGGCTTTCATAGAACAAGCCGCTCTGCTCAATGGCCTGGGTCAGAACTTGGGCCAAGCGCACGGCCGGGGGCAATTCGCCGGCACTCAACAGCGGGACTGAGCGCACCGAGGCGGGTTCCATGGACGGCGCATCGGCAGCCGGCGGCTGGGTCGCCTGCCGCAGGGCGCTGATGAACTTGCCATCGCCGCTCAGCGCCACGGCTTCATGGCCGCTGGCTGCCGGCTTGGCCAGCAGAAAGCGGGGACCGCCTTGGCCGCTGCCCAGATAGACGAGCTCCAGCTTGTCGCCCGCACGCAGGCCGCCAGGCAGCGGCATCTCATAGCGCCGCGCGCCCACCGCCACCAGGAAACGATCCGGCGCGACCGGTGCCAGCACCTGGGCCGGCAGCCGTTGCCCGGGCGCATAGGGCAAGGTCTCTTCCGGCGGCGGCAGCACCTGGGTGGGGGAAAGCGCGTCTCCCCGATTCAGCAGCAGTTGGGCCAGGAGATCGGGAAGCTTCAAGGTGCGGGAGCGGGGGGACGGTGCATGGTCAGCAGCAGCTCCGCCTCTCCGCGGCTGAGTTCGCAGGCCTCCATCAAGGCCTCGGGGCCGTAGCCCTGGCGGATCAGCTCGATGGCGCGGGCGTAGGGCTGCTGCGGCAGGGGAGCGGCGGCAGCCGACAGGGGCCGGGTGAGACGCTGCTGCAGGTCATGGACCTCTTCCCGGACTTGCGCCAGGAGGCTCTGGGTTTCCAGCAGCGCGGCCTCCAGGTCGCGCACCTCGCGCATGCGCGCCTTGAGCATGTCGCCCGCCCGCGACTGGCCGCGCAGGATTAGGAACTGGGCGATGATAATCACCAGGACCAAACCCAGCAGCAAGTAGATGAGCAGCGGCGGAACCGTCAACCAGGGCACTCTCTTTCCTCAGGCGTAATCGTCGATGCCTGGCGAAGCAGGCCGTTCAGCGTTGCTATTGTCGGAATTTTCCGTGGAGGCATCAATAGCGGCAGCGCCCGGCGCCTTTTTCCTGTCGCGCCGGGCGCGGCGCTCGGCCTCCCGGCGTTCCCGGCTTGCGGCCAGCGCGGCCGCGGCATCCACGGGCGCTACGGGCTTGATCTCGGTCATGGCATGAACTCCCGACGAGGAAAACGCCATCCGCCGCCTAGTCTTCCGACAGCAGCTTGCCCAAGTCGAGCAGAATCAGCAGATCGCTCTGCCGGCGCGCCACGCCGTGGATGAACTGCACCCACTCGTCCTTGTCCATGCTGGGCGCCTTCTCGATCTCGCCGGCTTCCAGGTTGACCACTTCGGCCACGCTGTCCACCACGATGCCGACCACCTGCTTTTCCAGGTCCACCAGGATGATGCGGGTCTCCGGGGTGGGCTCCGCAGCCGGCAGATTGAAGCGCTCGCGTGTGCTGATGATCGGCACCACGTTGCCGCGCAGGTTGATGACGCCCAGCACGTAGCCGGGGGCGCCGGGCACGGGGGTGATCTCGGTCATGCGGATGATCTCCTGCACCTGCAGGACGTTCACGCCGTACTTCTCCTGATCGAGCTGGAATGTCGCCCATTGGGTCACGCCCTGGGTCTGGACCTTGGCTGTCTGTTCCACGGAACCTCCTTGTGATTTCACTCGCACGCCCGTTCCCGGGAGTACTTCAAATGGCCTTGTCCGGCAGTTCGATCAGGGGCGTGCCGCCGATCTTGCTGCGCTTGTTCGGGGCCAGGATGACGATGCTGACCCGGCGGTTCTTGGCCCGATTGAGCTCGCTGTCGTTGGGCGCCACGGGGTGGTATTCCCCATAGCCGGCGGCCACCATGCGGCCTGGTTCGACACCCTGGCTGGCCAGCAGGCGGATCACCGTGCTCGCGCGGGCGGCGCTCAGCTCCCAGTTGGACGGGAACTCGACCGTGTGAATGGGCTGGTTGTCGGTAAAGCCCTCCACCTGGATTTCATTGGGAAAGGTCGCCAGGATCTCCGCCACCTTGTTGAGCAGCGGCAGGGCATCGGGCGTCAGCGCCGCGCGGCCGGAGGCAAAGAGAAAATTGGCATTGATGTCCACCACGATGCCGCGAGCGCTGCGGGTGATGCGCACCTTGCCGGTTTTGATCAGCTCTCCCAGCGCCTTTTGCATTTCCTGGGCGATGCGATCCATGATGCCGCTGGCATCGGCCTTGACCGGCGTGCCCACGTTGATGGGCGTCTGCGAGGTCAGAGAGCCCTGCGGGGTGGGCGTCTTTCCGTTGGGAGACTGCGGCCCCACCTGGATCGGCTGGATCGAGCGCGGGCTTTCCTTGAAGGCGGCCACCAGCGACTCGCTCAAGATGCGGTATTTGCCCTCGTTGATGGAGGACAGCGCGTACATCACCACAAAAAAGGCGAAGAGCAAGGTGATGAAGTCCGCGTAGGACACCAGCCAGCGCTCGTGATTTTCATGCTCTTCGTGCTTTTTCTTGCGCGCCATCGGCTTCGCACCCGGCTACGGGATGTAGCTCTGCAGCTTGGATTCGATCAGCCGGGGATTTTCGCCCTCGGCAATGGAAATCAATCCCTGGATGAACATCTCCTTGAGCACGGTCTGATGATGGATGATGGCCTTCAGCTTGTTGGCGATGGGCAGGAAAAAGAGATTGGCCGCGCCGACGCCGTAGACGGTGGCCACGAATGCCACGGCGATGCCGCCTCCCAGCTTGGAGGGATCGGCCAGGTTTTCCATGACGTGAATCAAGCCGAGCACGGCGCCGAGGATGCCCACCGTGGGGGCGTAGCCGCCGGCCGATTCGAAAACCTTGGCCGCCTGGTTGTCCATGTGCTCCTTGGCTTCCATCTCCACTTCCAGCACCGCCTTCAGCTTGTCCGGCTCCGCGCCGTCCACCAGCATCTGCAGGCCCTTCTTGACGAAAGCGTCCTCCACATTTTCCACTATGGGCTCCAAGGCCAGGAGCCCGCCCTTGCGCGCCGTGTTGCTCCACTCCACCACCTGCTGTATCACCTCTTCAGGCGAATGGTGCGGCGGCTTGAAGACCCAGGCGGTCATCTTCAGCGCCTTGACGAAGACCGGCAGGGAAAACTGCAGCATGCAGGCGCCGATGGTGCCGCCGATGACGATGATGAAGGCGGTCAACTGCAGGATGGAGCCCACGTGGCCGCCTTCCAGGTGCTGGCCGCCCAGGATGGCGCCGATGGCCACCAGAATGCCCAGGATGCTCAGGATATCCATGCGTCAGACCTCCTCCTGCAGCAAGTCGGGCAACTCGGTCAGCGATACCACCCGCTCGCTGAGACCGGCGTCCACCACGGCCTTGGGCATGCCGTAGATCACGCAGCTTTCCTCGTCCTGGGCCCATACGGTCGCACCGTCGGCCACCAAGGCGCGCGCGCCCTCACGGCCATCCGCGCCCATCCCGGTCAGCACCACGGCCAGCACGCTGGCGCCGAAGACCTGAGCCGCGCTGCCGAAAGCGACATCGACGCTCGGCTTGTAAATCTGTTCCGCAGTGGCCTCTTCGACGCGGATGGCGACCTCGTCGCCGCGGCGCTCGAAGCGCAGCTGCCTGCCGCCCGGCGCGAGGAGCACCTGCCCTGGCAACAGGCGATCGCCGCTCTGCGCTTCCTTCACGTGCAAGGCGGAAGTCTGGTCGAGCCGCTGGGCGAAAGTGTTGGTGAAATTGGCCGGCATGTGCTGAATCAGCACGATGGGCAACGGAAAGCTCGCGGGCAGCCGGCTGATGATTTCCTGCAGCGCCTTCGGTCCGCCGGTGGAGGTACCGATGAGCACCAGTCGGTACGGAGGCGAGCGGCGCCGCCCGGAAGGCCTGTGCGCGGCCGCCGGCGCGGGCCGGGGCGCTTCGGTCAGCGCGGGGCGGGGCAGGCTGGATCTGGCCGGCTCGGCCGCTGCCGGCTTTGGCCTGTCGGGCGGCAGGCGCGCGCTGCCGGCCCGTTTGCGTTCCAGGCCCATGCGCCGGCCGGCGGAGGCCACATGCAGCACCTTCTCGCGCAGGATGCGCTCCACCTGGGCCCGGTCCTTGGCCAAGTCGCTCAGCCGCTTGGGCAGGAAATCGATGGCGCCGGCATCCAGGGCGTCCAAGGTGGCCGTGGCCCCCTCCTCGGTCAGGGAGGAAAACATCAGGATGGGCGTCGGACAGCGCGCCATGATCCTGCGCACTGCGCTGACCCCATCCAGCACGGGCATTTCCACATCCATGGTCACCACGTCCGGCTTCAGGGCGAGCACCTGCTCGATGGCTTCCCGCCCGTTGTCGGCAAAGCCCACGACCTGGATCTCGCCGCCGTGCTCCAGCATGCCGCGCAGCGCGCGCCGCATGAAGGCGGAGTCATCGACGATCAATACGCGGGCTGGCATTGCGAACTTCCTTTGCTCATCGTCAGTGCATGAGTCCGTGCGCATTGAGCAGATTGGGCACGTCCAGGATCAATACGACGTGGCCGTTGCCGGTGATGGTGGCCCCGGCAAAACCCTTGACGTGCTGCAGCATGGTGCCCAGAGACTTGATCACCACCTCTTCCTGGCCATACAGGGAGTCGACCACCAGGCCGATGCGCTGCTCGCCGATCACGGCGACCACCACGTAGGACTTACCTTCACGCTGGGAGCCATAGCCGAGGCGCAGCCACTGCGCCAGGTAGCCCAGGGGCAGCACCTCTTCCCGCACCAGCGCCACCTGCTGCCCGTTCACGATGCGGGTCTGGGACATGTCCAGATGGAAGATCTCCCGCACCAGGCTGAGCGGCAGGGCGAAGGTCTGGTTGCCCAGGCCCACCATGAGGGTGGGAATGATGGCCAAGGTCAAGGGCAAGCGGATCAGGAAAGTGCTGCCCTGCTGGGGCCGGGAATGGATGTCGATAGCGCCGTTCAGCCGGGTGATGTGGGTCTTGACGACGTCCATGCCCACCCCGCGCCCGGAGACGTCGGAGATCTGCTCCTTGGTAGAAAAACCCGGCGCGAAGATCAGATTGAAGGCTTGGCGCTCATCCAAACGGGCGGCGGTCTCCTCGTCGATGACCCCCTTCTCCAGGGCCTTGCGCTTGAGCACTTCCGGATTCATGCCGCGGCCGTCGTCGGAGATGGTGATGAGGATGTGGTCGCCTTCCTGCTGAGCGGACAGCAGTACCCGCCCCGTGGCCGGCTTGCCCGCCGCCAGGCGCTCTTCGGGCGTCTCGATGCCGTGGTCCACGGCGTTGCGCACCAGGTGCACCAGCGGATCGGCCAGCTCTTCCACCAAGGTCTTGTCCAGGTCCGTATCCTCGCCCTGCAGCACCAGCTCAATTTCCTTACCGAGGTTCTTGGCCAGATCGCGCACCAGGCGCGGAAAGCGGCCGAACACCTTCTTGATGGGCTGCATGCGGGTCTTCATGACCGCCGCCTGCAAGCTGGAGGTCACCAGATCCAGGTGCGCGGCGGCCGCCTCCCGCCCTTCCCCGTCACTGCTGCCCTCCAGGGTCAGGATGCGATTGCGCACCAGCACCAGCTCGCCGACCAGGTTCATGACCTCGTCCAGCCGCCGGGTGTCCACTCGAATAGTGGTCTCTTCTTTGTTGCCGAGCGTCGGCTCCGGCGCCTTCATTGCGTCCTTTGCGGGCGATGCCTCGGCGATCGGCGCCGCCGCCGGGCGCGTGCTGGCA
>NZ_AUIS01000044.1 GCF_000423825.1 Thermithiobacillus tepidarius DSM 3134 | reverse complement strand
AACCCTCATGCCCGGCAACCCACTTGAAATTCAACAGAGCCCCTCGGTTGCATATGGCATAACGCTTTTCGCTTGATTGAGAACAGACCCTAGGAAAAGGCGCCGGGTCGTCCTGCTCGGGCGATGCGCCGCGCGGCGACGCGACGGAGTATACCATGTTTTCGGCAGCGGCGGTTTCCGCCGGTCTCCGCCCGCGTTGCGGCAGGCGCTGCTGGCCGGATGCTTGCGGCCTTAACGTTCAATCAGCAATGGGAGCGCGCATGCGTACGATCATGTATCTGATGCTGGCCGTCATGGCCATGGGCTTGAGCGGCTGCGGCTACAATCGCATCCAGGCCGCCGACGAGCAGGTGAAGGCCAGTTGGGCGGAGGTGCTGAACCAGTATCAGCGCCGCGCCGATCTGGTGCCCAACCTGGTCAACGTGGTCAAGGGCTACGCCAGCCACGAGCGGCAGGTGCTGACCGAAGTCACCGAAGCGCGGGCGCGGGTGGGCTCCATCCAGGCCACGCCCGAGCTGCTCAATGATCCGGAAGCCTTCGCCCGCTTCCAGGCGGCTCAGGCACAGATGACCAGCGCCCTGTCGCGCCTGCTGGCAGTGGCGGAAAACTACCCGCAGTTGAAGGCCGACGCCCTGTTTCGCGACCTGCAGGCGCAATTGGAGGGCACGGAAAACCGCATCACGGTGGCGCGCAACCGCTACATTCAGGCGGTGCAGGAGTATAACGTGCTGGTCCGCTCCGTGCCCACCAACTTCACCGCCATGATCTTCGGCTACAAGCCGCGGCCCAGCTTCACCGTGGAAAACGAGCGGGCGATCTCCACCGCCCCGACGGTGGATTTCTCGGCGCCGGCCGCCAGCCCGGCGCGATAGCGCGGCAGTCATGATCGCCACCGTGCGCCTGGCCGCCTTGCTGCTCTGGTGTCTGCTGCTGGCGCCGGCGAGCCGGGCGGAGGTGCCGGTGCCGTCGCTGACCGCCCATGTGGTCGACCAGACCGGCACCCTGACGGCGCAGCAGCAGGCTGCCCTGGAGCAGATGCTGCGGGACTTCGAGGCGCAGAAAGGCAGCCAATTGGCCGTGCTGATCGTGCCGAGCACGCAGCCGGAGAGCATCGAGCAGTACTCCATCCGCGTGGTCGATCAGTGGAAGCTCGGACGCAAAAAGGTCGATGATGGCGCCCTGCTGCTCGTGGCCAAGAACGACCGGACCATGCGCATCGAGGTCGGCTACGGCCTGGAGGGGGTGCTGCCCGATGCCATTGCCAAGCGCATCATCAGCGAAGTGATCACGCCGTATTTCCAGCGCGGCGACTTCTACGGCGGCATCCAGGCCGGCCTGCAGCAGATGATGCGGGTGATCGAGGGCGAGCCCCTGCCGCCTCCCGCCGCCCAGCCGCGGGAGCGTGCCCCCGGTTTCGGCCAGTTGCTGTTCTTTCTCTTCTTGTTCGTGCTCATCGGCGGCGGCATCCTGCAGGCCGTGCTGGGGCAATTCATGGGCGCGGCGGCCACAGGCCTCGTGGTGGCCGGGTTGGCTTGGCTCCTCCTGAATACGGTGCTCTTCGCCCTGCTGGCAGGGCTCGGGGCCTTCATCTTCACCCTGATCGGCCCGATCCGGGGCGGCATGGGCGGCTTCCGTGGCATGGGAGGCGGCTGGCCGGGAGGCGGCTGGTCCGGCGGTGGTGGTTTCGGAGGCGGCGGCTGGTCCGGCGGGGGCGGCGGCTTCGGTGGCGGCGGCGCCTCGGGACGCTGGTGACGGCGGAGGGCGGACACACGATGGACAACCGGCGCATCCTGCGACACCTCATGACGGGAGCATGGCAGCTGCGGCGTGCCTTTCCGCCGGAGAGCCTGCGGCGCATCGAAGCGGCCATCCACGCAGCGGAAAGCCGGCACGACGGGCAGATCCGCTTCGCCGTGGAAGCCTCCCTGGAGCTGCCCGCCCTGCTGCGCCGTTTGAGCGCCCGCGAGCGCGCCTTGGAGGTGTTTTCCCAGCTGCGGGTCTGGGATACGGAGCACAACAACGGCGTGCTCATTTACCTGCTGCTGGCCGACCGCGACGTGGAAATCGTCGCCGACCGCGGCGTTCACCGGCAGGTGGGCAATGTGCGCTGGGAGGCCATCTGCCGCCGGATGGAGGAGGCATTCCGCCAACACCGCTTCGAGCCGGGCGTGCTGGCCGGCATCGAGGCGGTGGGCGAGGAACTCGCCCGCGCCTATCCGAAGACGGGCGGACCGGGCAACGAGCTGGCCGATGCGCCGGTGCTGCTGTGACGGCCCCTTGGAAGCGGTGCGGCATCACAGCTGGGAACGCAACAGGGCGGCCAGGCGTTCCAGCAGTTTTTCCGACCAGGGGCGCCGCTGCCAGGCCCCTAAATCGATGCGCCGGGATTGCTGCAGGTCGGCATTGAAGATGGCCGCCTGCTGGCGCGCGAAGTCGGGATCGTAGATGTTCAGATTGGCCTCGTCGTTGAGCCGGAAGGAGCGGTTGTCGAAGTTGGTGGAGCCCACCGAAACCCAGGCGTCGTCCACCACCATGACCTTGCAGTGGTACATGGTGGGCTGGTACTCGTAGATTTCCGCGCCGGCCCTCAAAAGATCTCCCCAGCGGGCGCGCGAGGCCTTGCGCACCACCTGAGTGTCGATGTGCTTGCCGGGCACGATGATCTGTACCTTGACGCCCCGCCGCATGGCCTCGACCAGGGTCTGCACCGACAAGTCGTCAGGCACGAAGTAGGAGTTGGCGATCAGGATGCTTTTGCGCGCCGAGGCGATGGAGAGCAGGTACATGAGGCGCACGCTCTCGCTGCCCTCGCCCGGCGAGCTCTTGAAGACCTGTGCCGGGTGCGGGCCAGCGGGCGCGATGGCGGGAAAATAGTCGTCGCCGTGCAGCACCTCGCCGCGGGTCTTCATCCAGTTGTCGATGAAGGCGGCCTGCATCTGCGCCACGGCAGGCCCCTCGATGCGAAAGTGCGAATCCCGCCAGTGCTCGGGATCCTGCGCATGGCCGGTCCAGTTGTCCGCGATCCCCACGCCGCCGGTGAAGCCGACCACGCCGTCCACCACCAGCAGCTTGCGGTGGGTGCGGTTGTTCATGCGGGCCAGGTTGTACCAGCGCAGCGGATGGTACTTTTCGACCTGGACGCCGGCCCGGCGCATTTCTTCCAGGTAAGCCTCCTCCATTTTGGAGCTGCCGACCCAGTCGAGCAGGACGTGCACCTTCACGCCCGCCCGCGCCCGCTCCGACAAGGCGTCGGCGAAGGCTTTGCCGATCGTCCCCGACCAGTAGATGTAGGTTTCGAAGGTGATGGTCCGGCGGGCGCCGCGGATGGCGGACAGCATGGCCGGAAAGATCTGGTCGCCGTTGAGCAGCACCTGTGCCCGGTTGCCGGGGAGGATGGGCGGCCCGAGCAGTACGCCCATGGAGCGCTGGAACCGGGGATCGTCCACGGCGTAGAGGGGCTTGATGCGATGCTCGATCTTCTTCTCGCCGGAACTGAAGTTCAGCGTGATGACAGTGGCCACCAGCGTGAGAACGACGGCGAGCAGAATGGACATTTTTGTTTTTTGGCTCTGTTGAATTTCAAGTGGGTTGCCGGGCATGAGGGTTGATCACTGCGAAGTCGAGCTTGCCGGCGATCAGGAAGATGACGGTTC
>NZ_AUIS01000043.1 GCF_000423825.1 Thermithiobacillus tepidarius DSM 3134 | reverse complement strand
ACCGGCGATCTGGCGCGCTACCTGCCGGACGGCAACATCGAATTCCTCGGCCGCATCGACCATCAGGTGAAGATCCGCGGCTTCCGCATCGAGCTGCCGGAGATCGAAGCCGCCGTCCTGCGCCAGCCCGGCATCAGCGGCGCGGTGGTCACGGTCCGCGAGGACCAGCCCGGCGAGCAACGATTGGTCGCCCACGTGACGACGGCAGGCCCCGCCCCGTCGGCCGAGGCCTTACGCGCCGGCCTGCGGGCAACGCTGCCGGAGTACATGGTGCCGACCGCCTTCGTGCACATGGAAACCTTCCCGCTCACCCCCAACGGCAAGGTGGACCGCAAGGCCCTGCCGGCGCCCACGCCGGCGGACCTGGTGCCCGAGACCCATTACGCCGCGCCGTGCACGTCGGACGAGACCGTCCTGGCCGAGCTCACGGCGGCGGTGCTGGGGCTGCCGCGCGTGGGCGTGCACGATGATTTCTTCGCGCTGGGCGGCCACTCGCTGCTGGCCATGAAGCTGATCTCCCGCGTGCGCGAACGGCTGCAGATCGAGCTGCCCTACCATCTCCTCTTCGAGCGGCCGACCGTGGCCGACCTGGCTGCCTGGCTGCAGGCAGCGTCAGACACCGGGCGCCACGCGCCGGCGACATCGATCCCGCCGCGCGCGCGCGGCGGCGACGCGCCGCTGTCCTTTTCCCAGCAGCGCATCTGGTTCGCCACCCAACTCAACAGCGACCCGGCGCTCTACACCATCACCCGCCTCTATCGGCTGGAGGGCCCGTTGCGCCTGGATCTGCTGCGCCAAGCCCTGCACCGCGTGGCCGCGCGTCATGAATTGCTGCGCGCCAGCTATCACACGGCAGAGGGGTTGCCCGTGCAGCGCCTGGCCGCGCAGGCGGACATCCCCATCGCCCTGATCGACGCCTCGGGCCACAGCGAGGCGGCCGCCCTGCGCCTGGCGCAGCAGGAGGCCGCACGCCCCTTCGACCTGGAACGCGGCCCGCTGCTGCGCTGTGTGCTGCTGCGCTTGGGCGCCGACCACCATCTGCTGCTGTTGAGCGTGCACAACCTCATCGCCGACGGCTGGTCCGTGGACCTGCTGATCGCGGAGCTGGGCGCGGCGTACCAAGCCCTGCTCCGGGGCGAGCCGGACAGCCGGCCCGCACCGGTCCTCCAGTATCCGGATTTTGCCGCCTGGCAGCGCGAGCAGATGCAGGGCGAGGCCCTGGCGCAGCAGCTCGCCTACTGGCGGGAGCAGCTCGGCGGCGAGCTGCCGGTGCTGCGCTGGCCGGTCGAGCGGCCGGCGGTGCTGGGCCACCAGGGGGCGGAGCACCGCTTCACCCTGTCCGCGGATCTGGCGCAGGCGCTGCAGGACTTCAGCCAAGCCCAGGGCGTGACCCGCTTCATGCTGCTGCTGGCCGCCTTCCAGATCCTGCTGCACCGGCACACCGGGCAGATGGATCTGCTGGTCGGCACGCCGTTGAGCAACCGCAGCCGCCGGGAGCTGGAAAACGTCATCGGCTTTTTCGCCAATACCGTGGCGTTGCGGGCGCGGCTGGGCGGCGACATGCGCTTTGCCGACCTGCTGGCGCAGACCCGCGAACGGGTGCTGGGTGCCTTCGCCCATCAGGATCTGCCCTTCGAGAAGATGGTCGAAGCCCTGAACCCGCCCCGCAGCCTGAGCCACAGCCCGATTTTCCAGGCCATGTTCGCGCTGCAGGATGACGACGGTGCCCTGCCCGCGCTGCCCGGCGTGCGGGCGATGCGGCTGCACCTGCCGGAAACCCGTGCCAAATTCGATCTCACCTTGTCTATTGCCGGAGATAGCTCACAACTCTCCTGCACGCTGCTGTACAACACCGATCTCCTGGACGCTGAATCCATCGCGCAGATGGCGGAGGAATTTGAGATGCTGCTTAGACAGATTGTGCTCGGCCCCGATCAGACCATCGCCAGCCTGGCCCAGCAGGCCGGCGCCGCGCGCCCGGCGCCCTACCCGCTGTCGCCCATGCAGGACGGCATGCTGTTCCAGACGCTGTCGCGGCCGGGCGCCGGCCTGAATCTGGAGCAGCTGCTGTGCCGCCTGCCGGAGGCGCTGGACGCGGCGCGCCTGGAGGCGGCCTGGCAGGCGCTGGTCGAGCGCCACGCCGTGCTGCGCACCGCCTTCGACTGGCACGGGCCGGAGGGCACGCGCCAGCAGCCGCAAGCCCGGGTATCGCTGAGCATCCGGCAGGAGGACTGGCGCGAGCACGCGCCGGCGGAGCAGGAGCGGCGCCTGGCCGAGTATCTGGCCGCCGACCGCGCACGGGACTTCGATCTGCGCCAGGCGCCGCTCCTGCGCGTGGCCCTGTTCCGCACCGCCGATGCCGACTACCGGATGCTGTGGACCTTCCCGCACCTCCTGCTGGACGGCCGCTCCATCCAGCTCCTGATGCAGGAGCTCTTCGCCCTTTACGATACGGCCGGCGCGGCCCGGCTGCCGGCGCGGCCCGCCTATCGCGACTTCATCGACTGGTGCGACCGGCAGGACCGGGATGGCGCCGAGATCTACTGGCGCGGGCTGCTGCGCGGCGTCGAATCGCCTACCCGGCTGCCGGTGGCGGGCTTGGGCGTGATGCCGGACGCCCAAGGCGCTGGCGTGCGCCGGCTGCGGCTTTCCGCGGCCGGCAGCGAGCGCCTGCAGGATTTCGCCGCCCGGCACGGCTTGCGGCTCAGCACCCTGATCGAGGGTGCCTGGGCCCTGCTGCTGGCGCGCTACAGCGGCGAGGCCGAGGTGCTCTTCGGCAGCGTGCACAGCGGCCGCAACCCAGCCATCGCCGAGGTCAAGTCCATGGTCGGGCTGCTGATCAACACCCTGCCGCGGCGCGTGCCCGTGGACCCCGGGCAGCCGCTGCTCGACTGGCTGCGGGCCCTGCGCGCGCAACAGCTGGAATCCCGCCGCCACGAACAGGTGCCGCTGGCGCGGATCCAGCAATGGAGCGATTTGCCGGAAGGCGCACCGCTCCTGGACAGCATCGTCATGTTCGATCGCGAGAGCCTCGATGCGGCCCTGCGCAGCCAAGGCGGCGCCTGGGCCGCGCGCGAGTTCGAGCTCTTCGAGCGCACCGGCCTGCCGTTGACCCTGATCGCCTACGGCGAGCCGGTGGTCGAACTCAAGCTGCTCTACGAACGCGAGCACTACGGCGACGCAGTGGCCGAAGCCATGCTCGGCCACCTGCAGACCCTGCTGGAAGGCATGGCCGCGCAGCCCGCGGCCAAGCTCGGCCAACTGCCGCTGCTCACCCCGGCCGAGCACCAGCGCATCGTCTACGACTGGAATGCCACGGCCCTGGATTTGCCGCTGGACCGTGGCCTGCATGAGCTTTTCGAGGCCCAGGTCCAGCGCACGCCGGCGGCCACCGCCGTGGTCTGCCAGGACGAGCGCCTGGACTATGCCGAGCTCAACCGCCGCGCCAACCGGCTGGCCCACCGCCTCCAGGCCCAGGGCCTCGGCCCCGAGGACCGGGTCGGCGTCTGCCTGCCGCGCTCGGTGGACCTGCTCGTCGCCGTGCTCGGCGTGCTCAAGGCCGGCGCCGCCTACGTGCCGCTCGACCCCAGCTACCCGCCCGAGCGCCTGGCCTTCATGTGCCGCGATGCCGGCATCGGCCTGCTGCTCACCCACGGCCATCTGCGCGCCCGCCTGCCCCAGGGCCCGACCACCCAGTGCCTGGACGATCCCGCGCTCCTGGCCGGCCAGCCCGAGCACGATCCCGCGCGGCCCTGCGCCCCCGACCAGCTCGCCTACGTCATCTACACCTCAGGCTCCACCGGCCAGCCCAAGGGCGTCGCCATCGAACACCGGGGCCTGAGCAACCTGCTCTTCGCCCTGGACCAGGCCGTCTACGACCGGCACGGGCCCGGGCCGCTCAAGGTGGCGATGAACGCCTCCTTTTCCTTCGATGCCTCGGTCAAGCAGTACATGCAGATCGCCCGGGGCCATGAACTGCACATCCTGTCCGACGCGCTGCGCTATGATCCGGCGGCGCTGCGGCGCCATTTGCGCGAGCAGGACATCGACGTGCTCGACTGCACGCCGTCGCAGCTGCGCCTGCTGCTGGATGCCGAGCCGGAACGGCCGTTGCCGGGGGTGGTGCTGATCGGCGGCGAAGCCATCGACGAGATGCTCTGGCAGCGCCTGCGCGGTGATCGCCGCAGCACCTTCTACAACGTCTACGGACCGACCGAATGCACCGTGGACGCCACTTGCATCCGCATCGCGGACGGTCCGGCGCAACCGGTCATCGGCCGGCCGCTGGCCAACGTGCACGCCTACGTCCTCGACGCCCAGGGCACGCCGCTGCCGCCGGGCGAAAGCGGCGAGCTTCACATCGGCGGCAGCGGCGTGGCGCGCGAGTACCTCAACCGCCCCGCGCTGAGCGCCGAGCGCTTCCTGCCCGATCCCTTCCAGCCGGGCGGCCGCCTGTACAAAACCGGCGATCTGGCGCGCTACCTGCCGGACGGCAACATCGAATTCCTCGGCCGCATCGACCATCAGGTGAAGATCCGCGGCTTCCG
>NZ_AUIS01000042.1 GCF_000423825.1 Thermithiobacillus tepidarius DSM 3134 | reverse complement strand
TCCTCGCGCGCAAGCAGATCAACGTGGCACGCGACATGCTCAAGCACTGGTGCACCTGCGTCATGCGTTCCAAGGTCGAACCCATGAAGGAGGTCGCCGCCATGGTCCGTCGCCACCTCGAGGGCATCGTCGCCTGGGCCCAGACCCGCCAGACCAACGGCTTCCTCGAAGCGCTCAACGGCCTGTTTCAGTCCGCCAAGCGCCGCGCTCGCGGCTTCACCCGCTTCACCACTATCAGAACCGTCATCTTCCTGATCGCCGGCAAGCTCGACTTCGCAGTGATCAACCCTCATGCCCGGCAACCCACTTGAAATTCAACAGAGCCTACTGAAAAGGTTTGCCATCAGCACCCAGAAAAGGCACGATGGTCGTGTCCACCCAATAGTAGGAGCCATCCCTGGCCCGATTCCTGACCTCCCCACGCCAAACCTCGCCCTTGGAAATGGTCTGCCAGAGGCCGTTGAAAAACTCCTTCGGATGGTAGCCGGAATTGATCAGGCGATGGGTTTGCCCGAGCAACTCCTGACGGGAATACTGGGCAATCTCGCAAAATTTGTCGTTCACATCAATGATGGCCCCCGTGCTGTCGGTCACCGCGACGATCGCCGCCTGGTCCAAAGCAAACTTGATGTCGGACAGAGCCTTGCGCCGGCCTTCCAGCAGGGTATCCACCCGCTTGCACTCCTGCTCGAAGGTTGCCTGCCAGCGCAGAGCCAGACGATACACCGCCGCTCCGCCCGTGCCCAGCAGCAGAAACAGCAGCAAAGGCACCTGCATGCGCTCCAGCCAAGCCTGCCATACCACGCTCGCCGGCACGGTCACGAACGCCGTCAGCGGATAGCGGGCCAGGCGATGGTACCCCCCCAGGCGGAACTGCTTGTCGACGTTGGTCTTACCCTCATAGGTCCCCTGCATCCGGTCGGGCTGGGCGCGCAGCACCCTGGCCAGCGGGCCGGTCCGGGGCTCCCCGTAGATGATGGAGTAGTCCAGCGGATTCGGCCAGCGGCTCTCCAGATAGCCATCCTCCCGGATCAAGCCGATCACAGCTCCCCGCGGCAGGGTCAGGTCGCGCCAGATCGCCTGCTGATGGCTGAGCAAGAGCGTAGCGGCCAGCACGAATTGCAAGCGCCCCTGCGCATCCCGCACCGGGTACTGCAGCGGGATGACCCATCTTTTCAGCAGAGGACCCACGTAGGGCTGCAGAATATGCATCCGGGTGCCCGCAATGGTCTCCTGGAATTGGGGCCAAATCTGGGGGTAATCGCGCAGATGCGGCAACGGTCCGCCCGGCTCGACCGCGGTCGATGTCAGCACTTGGCCGTCGGGCCGGATCAGGTTGACCGAGGCCAAATCCGGGTTGCTCCGCTGGAAGCGCAGCAATAGCGCCCGGGCGCGCTCAGGATGGTGCACAGCATCTACATCCTGCAACTGCAGCGCCAGCAGGCGCTCGGCCGAGACATAGTGGTCGAAGAACTGATCCGCCGCCTTGGCGGCAAAACCGCTCAACTGCAGCAGGCGGCCCATTTCCTCACTCTTTTCTGCATGCCAAGCGTGCACCCCGTACAAAACGGCAAAGAGCCCAAGCAAGCCGGCCAACAGCCGAAAGGCCTGGACGAGAGGCCTGTTGGCCAGCAGCGTAGCGGGAAGGGAGGCGGCGTGCGGCATGCGGTCGCTTCGCGGGTAGCGGGTCGGAAGGGATTACCGGCCTGCACCGCTCGGATATTCCCCTCCGAGCCGAGCAGGCAAAGCGCCAGGATCGAACTGTCGTGTTGATATATGAATTATGTATAGACCCTGCATTGCGGATTGCAAACGCACGATTGCAATCCGCAATGCAGCCCGATGAGCGACATGGGAGCTGTGCGCCGCCTGTACCGCAGGCTAGGCTGCATTCACCCGGGCAAGGATCACGGCTGAGCGATGCCCCACCCTGGCGGAATGCCACTTCCGTGCCAAGCCGCTCGCAGCGCGCCACGGCGGCGAGGGTGCTTGCAGCCTTTCACCAAACCAGCATGGCCTGCACCCCGATCTTGACCGGGCTGCCTTGGAAGGCGCCATTGCTGCGCACGATGATGCGATCCCGATAGCGGCGCCCGGCCATGCCCGCGTTGAACTGCACCTTGAACACGTGCTCGGCGCCTGCGGCGATGGTCATCGGCAACCGGGAAATGCCGAGCAGGCTGAAGTCGGCCCCGCTTTCCAGGGCGATCTCCTTCACGACCAGATCGCCCGATCCGATGTTCCTCAACATCACTTCGGCCTGGGCCGGCACCCTGCGCACGCGGTGGAAGTTGATGAAGTCGGGGAAGTGGATGCGCGGGTTGCCCGTGGCACCCTGCAGGTGCAGCCGCATCTGCGGGTGTTCCGGATCATCGCTGACGATCAGCAGAGCCTCGCTGTCGGCCTGGCCCGGCGCTGGGTTGTGGTAAAGCACCTGCAGCATGGTCGCCGTGCCGGGCGCCACGGTGATGGGCAAATCCAGCGGCGGATCGAGCCGGAAGCTCTGCTTGCCACCCTCGCCGGCAATGGCGTGCACGGTCAGCGGTGCGTCGCCCTTGTTGGCAATCGCGAAGGAGTGGCTCTTGGCGATCCCGGGCGTGATGGCGCCGAAATCCAGCTGCGCGGGCTCGATCGCGATGCGCGGACTGGTCACGCCCTCGGCGCGCAACGCCACGCTGTGCTCCTCGAAGTAGGTCGCATCGCCTTGCACTTTCAGCAGCACAACCGCACTGGCATCGCCGCGCCGATCCGGAGCGTGCGTGACGACAAGGTCCCGCGACTGACCGGCCGGCACCTCTGACAACGGCTCGGCCGGGAGTGCGAACTGGCCAGCCGGCATTTCCTCGGTGAGCCGCAGCTCGACCAGCTGCGCGGTCTGATTGCCGACATTCTCCAGCGTGATGGTCCGGGTCCGCTGCTGTCCCACGATGCTGTCCGTGAATGCCAGGCTCGGCGTCACGATGCGCAGCTTGCCCCGCGGGCCGAGAGCCCTGACCGCGGTGCGCAAGGGCAAGCTGATGTGCGGAAACAAGGCATCGTCACTCTCGATGACCAACGCGCCCTCCACGGGTCCGGCCCTGGCGGCGCGGAAACGCAGGCGCAGCGCCTCGCGGGCGCCCGGCGCCACGGTAAACGGCAAGTCCGTGAGCAGTTCGAAGGCGCTTTGTGCCGCCCCCTCCACCCGGACAGCCGTGACCGTCACCGGCAGCTTGCCCCGATTGTGCAGGCAGCATTCGTGCACTGTCTCGCTCTCTTCCAGCTGCGGCACCGGCGTGTACTCGCGCAAGGCGTTCAGCGCGCCGTCGGTCACCGCCAGTCCGCCGATCCAGTCGATTGGCCCGCCGTCCGGAATCTGCGCCAGCGCGCCGCGGGGCAGCACCTGCACTGCCGCCTGCTCCATGCCGAGGGCCGCGCGCACCGCCGGGCGCTCCACCGGATGGCGGCGGGTGCCGTTGCAGTACCAGACTTGGTCGCTGCCGGCCTCCTGCAACAGCAGCTCCCCTTGCGGCACGCGCGGCAAGGCCGTGAGCGCGCCCGCGGGCAGTTCGACCACCACCGGCGCAGCCGCATAGCCGATGTCGCGCAGCGCCGCCTCGTCCGGCACCGGGAACAGCGCGCCCCGCAGCAGCACGCAGGTCTCGCCCCCGCTTTCCCGCAGCAGCCATCCATCCGGGACAAAACCCGCCGGCGAATCCGCGGGCGTGCTCTCCGCCGCGCCGGCCAATGCCGCCCATGGCGTGGACAGCGCCGTGAGCTGGTTCAGCAGATGGCGCTCCCAGCGCCCGGACCATTGCACCGCCTCCGCCGGCACCGGCGCCGCCAAGGCCTGCCGCGCTGCCACCAGATGTCCGAGCACCCATTTGCGCAGCCTGATCTCCCGCAACAGCGCATGCTGCTGACGGCGGCGCGCCGGCGCCGCAGCCGCTGCGAAATCAAGCTCCAGCTCCCAGGTATCCCGGCGCAACCGGGTGATGGCATCGGACAGGACGACCGCCCGGGCGCGGTCGAAGCCGGCCACCCGGGAGAGCACGTCGCCGGCGCGCATGAAGCCATAGTCCGTGTTGATGGCAATCAGGCCGGGATCGACCTGCATGGTGCCGTGCACGTCGAAGCTCGGCGCAATCACATGCACGGCCGCGCCCTGCCGGCTCGCTGCCCCGTGGACGCCATCCTCCATCTGCGATCCCGGGTGGCGCAAAGCCTGGGCCAATACGTCGGCGAGGCCCTGGGGCACGGCCGGCGGGGGCTCCCGTAGGCTGGAAGCGTCAATGGCATACACTTCGCCCGCTCCCATCTGCAGAGCCAAGCGCACCGGCACATCCGCCGCAACCGCTCCGACATAGGATTCCAGGCCCAGCGCCACGGGCGGGAGCAGGCCCGGAGCCGCTGCCGCAGCCAACACCGCAGCAACCAGATCGACCCGGGCCGTGGCAGTCGCGCCCTCGGCCAAGCAGCCCTGCAGCGCGTCCCAGGCTTGGCCGGCCTGCATCTGCAGCGCGCGGATCTCGCGCGTCAGCTCCGCCTTGCGCTTGGCCGGCTTGGCCGCGCGCCGCGCCTTGAGGCGCGAGCCGATCTCCTCTTGCAAGGCCCCGTAAGCTGCAGCCGCCGCTTGGCAACGTGCCACCGCATCCGGCGCTGCCGAAGCCACGACCGTGACGTTATCCCCCTCCAGCAGCCGCCCGTCTCCGGTTGCCCAGCGCAGCGTTCCCGATGCCAAGCTGGTCACGGCCATGCGCAGTTCGGTGCCCTGCGCCACCCGTGCCGGATCCAGGTTTGCCCGCTCGCGCAACAGTGCCGCCAGCGGGTCCAACGTGAACAGGGCAGCCTCCTGCGCCCCCTTCGCCGCCTTGGCCAGCGCTCCGCCATGCTGCAGCGCCGCCAGCAGCATCGCGGCCGCCGGATGGTCCAGGGCATCCTCCCCGGCCGCCGTCCCGAAAAGCGCCTCCGGGCCGCCCGCCGCCTGCAGCAGGCCGACCAACCATGGCTGCGGCTGAAACAGATCCTCCCACGCCTGCAGCCGACTCCAGATGTGCTCCAACTCCCGCACCGCCTGGCGCTGCTCGTCCGCCGTCCGTCCCTCGGCGAGCTTGGCCGCATTCATCGAGCCCATGCCGCTGCTCGTCAGCAGATCCGGCCGAATCCCAAATGCCGTATAGAGGCACTTCACCGCGCCCACCTGAAAAGCGCCTCTCGCGCCGCCTCCACTAAGTGCAATTGCCGTCTTCACCCAGCACCTCCTTTCGGCATTCGAGAAAAGGACCGCATACTGCCCCACCGCAGCCGCGACGAAAGCCCGCAACGGACACGCTCGCCTGTACGGCGCCGCCTGGTATCCAGCCCCTTACGGGGGAAGCTTGCTGTGATCGATCCGGGATATAGCCTGCCGCCTCTTGCCCACGCTTGTGTTTGTTGTTCTCGGGGTGCTCTGCCTTGGTAATCCGCCGAGACCGGGCGACAATGACTTTAACTTAGTGAATTACTGAGGAAACGGAATCCGTCTTTTGCCCTAGCAGAGGAATTGTGGAGTGCGCATCCCTGCGGGCGGAACTTGTGCCTGCTTGCACGCCGAAAGCTGCATTCGGCATGCCCTCGGGATTGAAGAGCATCAGCGATGAGGCACTCATGCAAAAATCAAGAAGACGATCCTGGTGGCTGTCTGGACCAAAATAAAAGGGCCCGGCTGTCGCCAGCCGGGCCGTTCAGTTTGCACGCTTGTCTGGAGCTGGCGACCGGACTCGAACCCGTGACCTGCTGATTACAAATCAGCTGCTCTACCAACTGAGCTACGCCAGCGTTTGAGGTATTCTAGGCAAGGGTAGCATGGTAATCAATCTTGGCCTTTTGCCGGCGCAAAAACTTCCTTTAGAATCAGGGATCTCCCCGGCCAAGGGCAGCAGTCTCCAACCCAGCCAGCACCTGCATGCCCCGCAGCACCAGGTCCGCCTCATAGCGCAAGGGATACAGCCCCTGCAGGACCGGCAGGAAGCGCTCTGCGCCGCCGCCGGTGATCAGCAGCCCGGCACCCGGATGGGCGGACAACAGGCCATCCAACGCTTGGCGCAGACCGCCGACGATCATGGCGTCCACACCCAGATGCATGCACTCGCTCGTTTTCGTGCCCACGCCGGCCGATCGATACGCCTCGCCGCCACCGGCTTCGAGCTGCGGCAGCAGGGCAGTAGCGGCATGCAGGGCATCCAGGCAGGCCTGCTCGCCAGGCATGACGAGGCCACCGGCGAAACGGCGCGCCTCCAGCAGCAGGTCGATGGTGGTGGCCGTGCCCATATCCACCACGATGGTGGTTTCACCCGGATGCATGGCAGCGGCGGCCAGGAGCTTGCACAGACGGTCAAAGCCCAGGCTGTCCGGCGGATTGTAGTCCATGTCCAGCAGCGACGCCGCCCGGCGGCGGGACAACGGCTGCAACGGCAGGCGCTGCGCCAGGAGCTGCATCGCTTCCGGCACGACGCCGCCGAGGTAACAGGCCCCGGCTGCGTCGAGCAGTTCGCGACAGGCTGGCTCCCGCTGCAAGGCCTCCACGTCGGCCGGGCTGCGCGGCGTCGGCAGGACGCATTTGCGGAAAGCCCCCACCCCGGCCAGGGCCAACACGGTGTGGGTATTGCCCACGTGCACGAAGAGCGGCTGCCTTGCTTCAGGCATGGCCGTGGGGACGCACGCTCACTTCGCCGGAGTGCAGATGATGCACCTGCCCGCCGGCAGCCACGCGCAGATGACCTTCGGGGGAGACGCCGCAAGCGATGCCCACCAGGGACTCGCGCAAGCCGCTGACCTGGACCTCCCGACCACGCAGCAAATCATAGCGCTCCCACAGGCCCTCGAAGGCGCCCAGGCCCGACTGGCAAAAGAGCTCGTAAGCGCGGAACAACTGGGCGAGAAGGCGGCCGGCCAGAACGTTGCGATCGGGAGCTGCACCCGGCTGCACCAGGGCCAGGCTGGTCCATGGCTGGTCCACCGGCAAAGCGCCGCTTTCCCGTGCGTGCACGTTGACGCCGATGCCCACCACCAAGGCGCAGGGGCCCTGCACCTCGCCCTGCAGCTCCGACAGGATGCCGGCCAGCTTGCGCTCCTGGTGCCACACATCGTTGGGCCACTTCACCCCGTGCCCGCGGATACCCAACTCATTGAGCGCCTCCGCCAACGCCAGACCGGCGACCAGAGTGAAGGCGCCGAGTGCGGCCACAGGCCGGTCAAAGCGCAACAGCACGGAAAGATAGAGGTTTTCTCCCGGGGGAGAACACCACGCCCGCCCGCGCCGGCCGCGGCCGCGCAATTGCCCTTCCGCCAGCACGACCGCGCCATGTGCCGCACCTTGGCGCGCCAGTTCCAGCAAATGGGTATTGGTTGAGTCGATCAGATCGTGCACCTGGATCTCTGCCGGAGCGGTCTCCGCGCCGGCCGCCGCACGGATGGCCTCGGCGCTCAGCGGCTGGTAGGGAAAAGCCAATCGGTAGCCGCGCCCCGGCGCGTGGATGACAGGAAAGCCCGCCTCCTGCAGCTGATGCACCGCCTTCCACACTGCCGTGCGGCTGACACCCAGGCTGGCGGCCAGCTTGGCCCCGGAATGCAAGTCTTGATCGGCAAGGCAGGACAGCAGGGATTTCTGCAGGGAGGTGAGCATGGAGGGATTATAGTCAGCCCCGCCCGACAAAAACAAACCCCCGGGCGTGGGCCTGGGGGTTTGTGGGGGGGTGATTGGGTGCCTGGCAGTGACCTACTTTCACGGGGGGAGACCCCCCACTATCATCGGCGCGGTTGCGTTTCACGACCGAGTTCGAGATGGGATCGGGTGGGTCCACAACGCTATGGCCGCCAGGCAAAAACAAAACAGGAAGAGTAGCGCACAAGTTTGCTGCTGCGCCCGACCCAAAGCCATTTTGGCGTTATATGGTCAAGCCGCACGGCCGATTAGTACGGGTTAGCTGCATCCATTACTGGACTTCCACATCCCGCCTATCAACGTGGTGGTCTTCCACGGGCCTTCAGGAGCCTTCCAGGCT
>NZ_AUIS01000041.1 GCF_000423825.1 Thermithiobacillus tepidarius DSM 3134 | reverse complement strand
CAGCTGCGCGAGATCCTCGCGCGCAAGCAGATCAACGTGGCACGCGACATGCTCAAGCACTGGTGCACCTGCGTCATGCGTTCCAAGGTCGAACCCATGAAGGAGGTCGCCGCCATGGTCCGTCGCCACCTCGAGGGCATCGTCGCCTGGGCCCAGACCCGCCAGACCAACGGCTTCCTCGAAGCGCTCAACGGCCTGTTTCAGTCCGCCAAGCGCCGCGCTCGCGGCTTCACCCGCTTCACCACTATCAGAACCGTCATCTTCCTGATCGCCGGCAAGCTCGACTTCGCAGTGATCAACCCTCATGCCCGGCAACCCACTTGAAATTCAACAGAGCCCTTTTTTGTTCGGATATAAGAATATTAATCCCAGCTAATTCTTATGGCCGGCATCCGGTCATGAGCCTAGCTTGTTCCTTCCTCCTTTGGTGGTTTGGGCGCGGATGACCTCCGCGCTTTTTTCTTTTCCGCCCCGCCTGCCTGTCCGACCCTGATTCTGCTCGACCCTGGACGCTCCCCGCCGCGTCCGCCGCTTTGCCGCAAGCCTCGCCCAAATGAAAAGGGCGCCCGCAGGCGCCCTGAAGCGATCATGTCTTGTTTCAATTGATCAGCGTGGTGTTGGGCAGTTCCGGCAGGCGCGGCATGGTCTGCTTCGGGAATTCGCCGGTCAGGGTGTTCAGGAAGGCCACGATGTCGCTGACCTGGTCGTTGGTAAGCGTCTTGTTGAGTTGCACCCGGGCCATCACCCGCACCGCTTCATCCAGCGTCTTCACCGAACCGTTGTGGAAGTAGGGCGCGGTCAGCGCGACGTTGCGCCAGGTGGGCACCCGCCACACGTTCTTGTCCTCTTCCTTCTTGGTGACGCTGAAGCGGCCCGGGTCGGAAAGCAGGTCGTACTTGGTATCGTACTCGCTGCCCGGGAAGCGGGGGAATTTCATGAAGAAGCCCTGGCCCACGGGCAGTTGCGGCCCGGCGAAAATCGGGCCGCTGTGGCAGGACGTGCAGCCCACTTCCTGCACCAGCCGCATGCCGCGCTGGGCGGCGGGGCTGATGGCGTTCTGCTCGCCTTTCACGAAGCGGTCGAAGGGGCTGTTGGGCGTGATCAGGGTGCGCTCGTAGGCGGCGATGGCCTTCGCGACGTTGTCGATGTTGACCGGATTGTCGCCGCCGAAGATCTCTTTCATTTCCTGTGCGTAACCGGGGATGGCCTGGATGCGCTGGATCGCCAGATCATGCTTGGGCATGCCCATCTCCACCGGGTTGACCAGCGGACCCTTGGCCTGCTCCTCCAGGGTCGGCGCCCGGCCGTCCCAGAACTGCGCGCTCAGGAAGGCCGCGTTCCACACCGTGGGCGCGGAGCGCTCGCCGAGCTGCCCCTCGATGCCCACCGACACGGGCCGCGCATCGTCGCCGCCCGCCATCACGTTGTGGCAGGAGTTGCAGGACACGGTGCCGGTGAGGGACAGGCGGGGATCGAAGTAAAGCTGCTTGCCCAGCTCGATCTTGGCCGGCGTCATGGGATTGTCCTCGGGCACCGGCGCCTTGTCGGGCAGCACGAAAGGGGCCCAGGGACCCTTCAAGGTCTGCGCCTGCCCCGTTTGCGCCGCCGGCGCGGGAGCCTCTTTCTTGGACTCGGTTTCCGGCTGCTTGCAGGCAACCAGTCCCAGGGTGGCGCCGCCCGCCATCAGCAGGGCGCCGAGGCGCAGGATCCGGTGCTTCTTGTATAATGACTGAGCCTGTTCCATGTTGCGCTGTCTCCTGTAGAATGGATGAGTACGTTTGAGACTAGTTCTAAATATTGTATAAGTCAAACCGTGCGGCTCGGCCGTTCCGCTGGGCGCGGCCCGCATGTCGCGGCAGGCTTGGCGTCTTGACAAGACCGGCGCCAACCCTTAGCATTCCGCGTCTACTCAAACAACTGCATAGTTTGGAGTTGCAGAATGAAAACTTTTTCCGCCAAGGCCCACGAGGTCAAACGCGACTGGTATGTGGTCGACGCCACCGACAAGGTGCTGGGCCGCTTGGCTGCGGAGATCGCCTTCCGCCTGCGCGGCAAGCACAAGCCGGAGTTCACCCCCCACGTGGATACCGGTGATTACATCGTGGTGGTCAACGCGGAAAAGATCCGGGTCACTGGCAACAAGGCCAAGGACAAGATCTACTATCACCATACCGGATACGTGGGCAATCTGAAAAGCGCGAGCTTTGAAAAGATGATCGCCACCCATCCGGAGCGCGTCCTCGAGATCGCGGTCAAGGGCATGCTGCCCAAGAACCCGCTGGGCCGCGCCATGTACAGAAAGCTGAAAGTCTACGCCGGGCCCGAGCACCAGCACGCCGCCCAGCAGCCCCAGCCCCTGGAAATTTAACGGAATCGACCATGGCCGAACAACACTACTACGGAACCGGACGCCGCAAGACCTCCACCGCCCGCGTTTACCTCAAGCCCGGCAAGGGCCGGATCAGCATCAACAAGCGCAGCCTGGAAGAGTACTTCGGCCGTGAAACGTCCCGCATGATCGTCCGCCAGCCCCTGGAGCTGACCGGCAATGTCGACCGTTTCGACGTCATGGTCAACGTCAGCGGCGGCGGCAACAACGGCCAGGCCGGCGCCATCCGCCACGGTATCACCCGCGCCCTCATCGCCTACGACGAAGCCCTGCGCGGCGGCCTGCGCAAGGCCGGCTTCGTGACCCGCGACGCCCGCGAGGTCGAGCGCAAGAAGGTGGGCAAGCACAAGGCCCGCCGGAGCACCCAGTTCTCCAAGCGCTGAGCGAAGAAGCGCATGTCCGAAAGCGCCGCCCTCTGGGCGGCGCTTTTTTGCGTTTGTTGGTGCGGCGGCCGCGAGATTTCAGGTTGTGGGATGCGCGAATGCTTATCGCGAGCAAGCTCGCTCCTACGCCCGAATGCTGCATGGCGATGCTGCATGGCGGCTGTAGGAGCGAGCTTGCTCGCGATGAAAAAACGCGCGCTTGGACAGCGCTGCTGGATGGCGGAAGGGAAGAGGTTTTGGTCGAACCGGGAGAAAATGGCTGGGGGACCTGGATTCGAACCAGGGTTGACGGAGTCAGAGTCCGTAGTCCTACCGCTAGACGATCCCCCAAAGGAGCTCCCATTCTATTTTTTTTGGGACGTTTGTCAAGAAGGCTGTGCTCGCAGGGCGGCGGCTCCTTGCGGTCAGTCCGCCAAATCGGGAAATCGGAGCGCCGGCGCGGTTGGCGGCGCTGCAGAGCCGGTGCCTTGCGCTGGCCGTTCCATGGGTGCGCATGCCGTTGCATGCAAGCTTTTGATTTTCTGATGCGGCTTTCATTGCCGTTTTGCAATAAAAATGCTTGTATAGCGCTTGCGCTTGTGTAAAATACCATCCAGCCAAGTAGCTCCCGTTGGTGCTTGGTAAAAAAGCAGATGATGTTTGCGCAAACAAAATCGTCTTTAATTCTTGTTCTACCCAAGGAGATAGAAATGTCCATGAACCTCAAGCTGATGGCTGCTGTTGTCGCTGGTATGCTCGTTCTGTCCGGCTGCGGCAAGAAGGAAGAGCCCGCTGAAGCCCCCGCCGCCACCGAAGCGCCTGCCGCTGAAGCCATGAGCCCCGCTGAAGCCCCCGCCGCCGAGGCTCCCGCCGCCGAAGCGCCTGCCGCTGACGCCGCCTCTCCCGCTGCTGACGCCGCCGCTCCCGCTGGCGACGCCGCTGCGACCGGCGCCACCGAGAGCCCCGCTGCTGCCCAGTAACAAGCTGGCCTAGCAAGGCGCGGGGGTATCTCCCCGCGCCCGCGGTGCAATCCCAACACGGCCCCGAAGGTTTCCTTCGGGGCCGTGTTGTTTTTGTGCATCATGGCGCCTCGCCGGCGGCGACGGCGAGTGGCCGCCAAGCCGCATGGCTCAAGGAAAATTTGCTTCCGTTTCGCTTCTTCGGGCGTCGCTTGCCCCACGCGCAACAATCTTGTTGTAAAAAGGTTGCAAAGCCCGCGGGCCGGTGCTATAAACATCAACAGCAGTCAGTACACTGCTTTTTCCTTGAGGAGGAGTATTACATGAATAAGATTCTTGCAGCCGCGATCGCCGCGGCCATCATTGCGCCTGCTTCCGCCATGGCTGCGGACGCCAAGAGCGCCCCGAGCGTCAAGATCGGTGGCGGCATTCAGGCCGACTACCGCCTGGGTGACGGCAACGACGTGACCACCGCTGCCGGCTACGGCGAGCATGAGTTCAACATGCGCCGCGCCCGCCTGACCTTCAGCGGCAAGGTCAACGAGCTGATCGGTTTCGGCGTGACTCTGCAGGGCGATAACACCGGCGGCACCATCTTCCGCGATATGTTCGGTACCTTGAACTTCAACCCGCTGGCCAAGGTGACCGTGGGCCAGTTCAAGTACGAATTCGACCTGGAAGGCCGTGAGTCCTCCTTCGATCGCCCCTTCATGGACCGCACTAACATCACGAACGCAGCGGCTGGCGGTGCTAGCGGCGATTTCCGCGACAAGGGTGTGCAGTTGAGCGGCGCCATGGACATGGGCGGCATGGGCGCTGGCTACGCGCTGGGTATCTTCCAGGGCAACGGTGGCACAAATTCGGTGAGCGATGCCGGATCTGGTGGCAACAACAACTTCATGTACACCGCCAACCTGTTCGTGGCCCCGGTGCAGGGTGCCAAGATCAACGCCGGCTACATGAACAACGACAACACCGCCGATAACACCACCGGCGCGGCCGCCGAGAACAAGTTCGACGCCTGGACCGTGGGTGCTGCTTATGACGTCGGCCCCATCCTGGCCCGCGCCGAGTACTACAACCGCAAGAACCAGCTTGCGGGCGTTGACCTGACCACCAAGGGCTGGTACGTGATGGGCGGTTACACCGTGTTGCCCGATCTGGACCTGCTCGCCCGCTATCAGACGATGGAAGTGGACGAAGTCGACAACAGCACCCTGTCCAGCGTCGATCTGGGCGCCAAGTACTACTTCGCCCGTAAGGGCAAGCGCGGCGGCAGCAACGTGGCGGTCAACTACATGATCCGCGACGCGGATGCCAATGCGGCGACCACCCTGCTGAACGATGGCCGTGGCGCTATCGTGGCCGGTGACAATGTCGAAAACGTCCTGGCTGCCCGCCTGCAGGTGGCTTTCTAAAAAGCAGTTAAGAAACAAGAATAAGGCCCTCAGGGTCTTGGCCGTCCGGTTCCGCCGGACGGCCTTTTGTTTTTTGGGCTGCTGTTCTGCTGCGTGCGGCATGCCGGGCAGTGCTTGCGCTGGGCCGAATCTTGTTGCGTTGCGCGCCAAGCTTGCCCTGGATGGGCGTGCGTCGTTGTTTCCGGTTGTGTTGTCGCGGGACGGTTTTTTATCGCGAGCAAGCTCGCTCCTACGTCCGCATGTGGCATCGTGGCTGTAGGAGCGAGCTTGCTCGCGATCAACGGCGCTCGCTACGTGCCGCCACGCCTGCGGGATGGCCTGCCAAGCCCTGCGGCATTCCGTTCGCGCCGGATTCGGCGTAAAATCCACGATTCATGATGCTTCGCCGCGGCGGCATTGGGCCTGCGCGGCGGGGTTTCTTTTTGGCCGTGCCGCCTGTCTGCGCGGCGTGGTTTTTTGCTGAGCGTGTACTCCCATGCAAATACGTGTCGGTATCGTCGGTGGAACGGGTTATACGGGCGTCGAGCTGCTGCGCCTGCTGGCCAGGCATCCCGGGGCGCGGGTGACGGCCATCACCTCGCGGGCCGAGGCGGGCATGCGGGTGGATGCGCTCTTTCCCAACCTGCGCGGGCATTGCGAGCTGAGCTTCAGCGAGCCGGACCCGGCGGCGCTGGCCGCTACCTGCGACGTGGTCTTCTTCGCCACCCCCCACGGCGTGGCCATGGACCTGGCGCCGCAGCTCCTGGCCGCGGGCGTGAAGGTGATCGATCTGGGCGCCGATTTCCGCCTGCGCGATCCGGCAACCTTCGCCCGCTGGTACGGTATGGAGCACCGGGCCCTGGACTGGCTGGAAAAGGCCGTCTACGGCCTGCCGGAGACGCGCCGGGCGGCGATCCGCGAGGCGCAACTGATCGCCAATCCCGGCTGCTACCCGACCGCCACGCAACTGGGTTTTCTGCCGCTGCTGGAAGCCGGGCTGCTGGACCCGCACAGCCTCATCGCCGACACCAAGTCGGGCGCCAGCGGGGCGGGCCGGGCGGCCAAGCTGCCCAATCTCCTGTGCGAGGCGGGCGACAGCTTTTCGGCCTATGCCGTGTCCGGCCACCGGCACCAGCCCGAGATCGAGCAGGAGTTGTCCTGCTGGGCCGGCGGCGAGGTGCGCGTGACCTTCGTGCCCCACCTGACGCCCATGATCCGCGGCATCCATGCCACCCTGTACGGGCGCCTGACCCGCGACATCGATGCCGCCGACCTGCAGGTTCTGTACGAGGCCCGTTACCGCGAGGAGCCCTTCGTGGACGTGCTGCCGCCCGGCAGCCACCCGGCCACCCGCAGCGTGCGCGGCGCCAATGTCTGCCGGATCGCGGTGCACCAGCCGCGCCCGGGGCAGGTGGTGGTGCTGTCGGTGATCGACAACCTGGTCAAGGGCGCTTCCGGGCAGGCGGTGCAGAACATGAACCTGCTCTTCGGCCTGCCGGAGGCCATGGGGCTGGAAGATGTGGCGCTGATGCCCTGAGCTTCCACTGTCCTGAAACCCCGGGGTGGCCTGCGGACACCGGCTGCCCCGGCCGCGTTGAACTTGACGCCGCGCCGATTGTCCGAGCAGAATAGTCGGGTAAGGACTTTCGCAAACGAAGTCTGTGCGGCCCTGCGAGAATTCATCCCAATCCCAATTGATGGAGGTAGTAATGACCACTGCGACGCAAACCGTGGACGAGATGCCGGCGGCGCTGACCCTGACCGAGAGCGCGGCCAACAAGGTGAAGGGCCTGATCGAGGAAGAGGGCAATGCCGATCTGAAGCTGCGGGTCTTCGTGACCGGCGGCGGCTGTTCCGGCTTCCAGTACGGTTTCACCTTCGACGAGAACACCCAGGATGGTGACACCGCGGTGGAGCAGCACGGCGTGACCCTGCTGATCGATCCCATGAGCTACCAGTACCTGGCCGGCGCGGAGATCGATTTCTCCGAGGGGCTGGAGGGCGCCCAGTTCGTCATCAAGAACCCCAACGCCACCACCACCTGCGGCTGCGGTTCTTCTTTTTCCGCTTAATCTGTTAAAATTCGTCCTGGGACCAAGGGAGGCTCCGGCCTCCCTTTTTCGTGGCGTCTTGAGCGGTCGAGGAGACAAAATGCAGGACAAGCTGCCGGAGTATCTGCCGGGTCTGGAGGGCGTGCCCGCCACGCGCTCCAACATCTCGTTCATCGATGGGCGCGCCGGCCTGCTGGAGTATCGCGGCTTTCCCATCGAAACCCTGGCGGAACACAGCACTTTCGAGGAAACGGCGCTGCTCCTGCTGGACGGCCAGTTGCCCACGGCCGCGGCCCTGGAGGAGTTCGATCGGGCCATGCGCAACACGCGGCGGGTGAAGTACAACGTCCGCGAAATGATGAAGTTCATGCCGGTGACCGGCCATCCCATGGACATGCTGCAGACGGCGGTGGCCAGCCTGGGCATGTTCTATCCGGCCTACGATCTGCTGGCCAACGGCCCGCGCAGCGATCTCGACTACGTGCACAAGATGTCCGTGCGCATCATCGCGCGCATGCCCACCCTCGTCACCATGTGGGAGCACATCCGCAACGGCAACGACCCGGTGCCGCCCCGCGACGACCTGACCCACGCGGAAAACTTCCTCTACATGCTCAAGGGCAAGCAGCCCGATCCCCTCTTTGCGCGCATTCTGGACGTGTGCCTGATCCTGCACGCGGAGCACACTATCAATGCCTCGACCTTCGCCGTGCTGGTGGCCGGCTCGACCCTGGCCAGCCCCTACGGCGTGATCGCCGGCGCCATCGGCACCCTGTCCGGCCCGCTGCACGGCGGTGCCAACGAGAAGGTGGTGGAGATGCTGATGGAGATCGGCGATGCCAAGAACGTGGACCGGATCATCGACGCCAGGCTGGCGCGCAAGGAAAAAATCTGGGGCATGGGGCACCGGGAGTACAAGACCAAGGACCCGCGCGCCACGATCCTCCAGGGCCTCATGGACCGGCTGGCCGAGCAGCGCGGGCTGAAGCACAGCCGCCTGTTCGAGACCGCCATGGCGGTGGAGAAGGCGGCGGAGCGCCGGCTGGCGGAGAAAGGGGTCTACCCCAACGTGGACTTCTACTCCGGCGTGCTCTACTACGAGATGGGCATCAAGACCGATCTCTTCACCCCCATCTTCGCCATGGCCCGCTCGGCGGGCTGGCTGGCCCACTGGCGCGAACAACTGTCCGACAATCGCATCTTCCGCCCGACCCAGGTGTATACGGGCGAGCGGCAGCGCGAGTACGTGCCCTTGGAGCGGCGCGGCGCCGAAGCCTAAGCGCGGATCGGAGCTTGATTCGCGACTGGGAGCGGCCCCGGGCGCGCATCTGTACATCGAACCGGCTGTTCCGATAGCCGCTTGCTTTTTTGTGCCCGCGAAATTCCCTGCGGTCGTTTTTTCTTGCTTGCGAAAGAAGGAATCGCCGCTTGGGCTGCGTTGGCGAGCCTAGCGGAGTTGAGGGTAGGAGCGGGCTTTCGCCCGCGGGTTTGGTCAGGTATCGGGGGGGCGACGGCAACTTCCTTTTTGCCGCTCCCTTTGGTCGCTCTCGCTGCGCTCGCGAAACTTCGCTGCGCTTGTTTTGCCGCTCCCGTGGGTTGCTCTCGCTGCGCTCGCGAAACCGGGCAGCGCCCGTTGCCTGAGGCGCCATAGGCGCCGACAGCGCAACGGTAAACTCCCGTCGGTCGTTTTGCC
>NZ_AUIS01000040.1 GCF_000423825.1 Thermithiobacillus tepidarius DSM 3134 | reverse complement strand
TGCTCAAGCACTGGTGCACCTGCGTCATGCGTTCCAAGGTCGAACCCATGAAGGAGGTCGCCGCCATGGTCCGTCGCCACCTCGAGGGCATCGTCGCCTGGGCCCAGACCCGCCAGACCAACGGCTTCCTCGAAGCGCTCAACGGCCTGTTTCAGTCCGCCAAGCGCCGCGCTCGCGGCTTCACCCGCTTCACCACTATCAGAACCGTCATCTTCCTGATCGCCGGCAAGCTCGACTTCGCAGTGATCAACCCTCATGCCCGGCAACCCACTTGAAATTCAACAGAGCCCCTCGGTTGCATATGGCATAACGCTTTTCGCTTGATTGAGAACAGACCCTAGGGATCGAAAAGTCAGCGTCCGCCGACGTCCAAGGCGTCGCGCAGGGCGTCACCCAGCAGATTAACGGCCAGGACGACGCTCATCAAGGTCAGGCCCGGCACCAGCACCAGATGCGGGGCGACCAGCATGTAGCGGGTGCCCTCGCGGATCATCTGGCCCCAGGAAGCGTCCGGCGCCTGCACGCCGAGGCCGAGGAAGGACAGGCCCGCCTCGCTGAGGATGGCGCCGGCCACGGCGAAGCTGGCCTCCACCCCGAGCGGCGCCAGGATCAGCGGCAACACGTGGCGGAACAGGATGCGCCCGCGCCCCGCCCCCAGGCTCAAGGCCGCCTGCACGTGCTCGCGCTGGCGCAGGGCCAGGGTCTGGGCGCGCGCCAGCCGGGCGAAGCCGACCCAGCCCATCACCGTCAGGGCGATGATCACATTGTTGATGCCGGGCCCCAGCACGCCGGCCAGGGCAATGGCCAGCAGGATGCCGGGAAAAGCCAGGAACACGTCCATGATCCGCACCAGCAGGTGGTCCACCGCGCCGCCCAGATAGCCGGCCAGCATGCCGATGCTGGTGCCGACCAGGGCCGAGGCGCCGGCCGCCAGCACGCCCACCAGGAGCGAGGTATGGGCACCCAGCAGCAGGCGGGCCAGCACCGGCCGGCCGAGCTCGTCGCTGCCCAAAAGCCCCCAGAAACCGTGTGTCCAGCCCGGCGCGGCCAGGATGCGCTCCAGGTGAATGGCGAAGGCGCTCTGAGCCCACAGGGGCGCCAGCAGCGCCAGGAGCGCCAGCCCGCCCAGCCAGCCGAAGCTCCAGCGCATGACCCGGCTCATGTCTGCAGGGCGCGGCGCACGCGCGGGTCGAGCAGGCCGGCGGCCAGATCGGTCAGGGTGTTGGCCAGCACGTAGCCGACGGCGATGAGCAGCACGCCGCCCTGCACCACCGGATAATCCCGGCCCTGAATGGCCTCGACCACCAAACTGCCGAGCCCCGGCCAGGAGAACACGGCCTCGGTGATCACGGCGCCGCCCAGCAGGGTGCCCAGCTGCAGGCCAAAGACGGTCAGCACCGGCAGCAGGGCGTTGCGCAGGACGTGCAGGCCGATCACCCGGGCGGCGGGCAGGCCCTTGGCGCGGGCGGTGCGGACGTAGTCCTGGCCGAGCACCTCCAGGATGCTGACGCGCAGCATGCGCGCCAGGATCGCGGCCATGCCGAAGCCCAGGGTCAGCGCCGGCAGGATGATGGCGCCCGGCTCCTCGCGCCCGCTGACGGGCAGCCAGCCGAGCCAGACGGCGAAGAGCAGGATCAGCACCGGCCCCAGCCAGAAGGACGGCATGCTCACGCCGAAGAGGGCGAGCGCGATGCTGCCCCGGTCCCAGAGCGTGCCTTGCTTCAGGGCGGCCATGATGCCGAGCGGCGCGGCCACGGCCACGGCGATCAGCAGCGCCAGGGCGGCCAATTCCAGGGTGGCCGGCAGCCGTTCCCTGAGCAGCGCCGCCACCGGCTCGCCGCTGCTCAGGGAGCGGCCCAAGTCCAGGTGCGCGATACCGGCGAGATAGCGGACGTACTGCTGCCCCAGCGGCAGGTCGAGGCCGAGGGCATGGCGCAAGGCCGCCCGGTCGGCCCCGCCCGCCCCTTCCCCCAGGATGGTATCCACCGGATCGCCGGGGATGAGATGGATCAGCAGAAACACCATGCTGACCACGCCCAGGATGACCAGCGCGGCGCTCAGGAGACGGGACAGGAGAAATTTCAGCATGGCGTACCGGTGAAACGTGAAACGTGAAACGTGAAACGTGAAACGTGAAACGTGAAACGTGAAACGTAGCGTGGTGCAAAGCGGGCGGCGCGGTCAAGGGGAAGGGTCAGAACGCGAGCCGGCACGCGCCCACAGCGTCGGCCTCGGTGTTCGGCTCATTGCTCACCTCCCCAGCGCCTCCTTGAATGCACGGCCGGCCGCCACCACGATGATGGCGCCCATGGCGGCGAAAAGCAGAGACACCACGAGGCTGCCGCCGATGTCCGCCGCCTTGGCGAGCAAGCCGCCGGCCAGCGCCCCCGCCAAGCCGAGCACGAGGTCCACCACAGGACCGTAGCCCCGCCCCCCGATGATGCCACCGGTCAACCAACCGGCGGCGAGACCCACCAACAGCCACCACAGGATGCTCTGCTCGACTCCTGGATTCATGGCTCCTCCGGCTTTGTTATTCATAGTTTAGAGCAGAATCTTCAGCAGCGGCACATCCGACAGGAATAAGTTCAATTAGATGCCAGTCCGAAAAAGGCAAGCCCCTCCCGCCCGCTGGCACGGGCGCAGCCTGCTCGATGCGGCCGTCGGCTTGCGCCGCAAGCGGCCCCGCCGACTTCAAACGATCGATAAGAAGTGCATGCAAATCCCCGCCGCGGCGGAGAATTTGCCGCGGCAGCATGGTGTAGCCGTCGATCTGGCCGCTGAGCGCCAGAAACTCGGTGGTCGCCAGGGTGTAGCCACGTTTGGGGTCCAGTGGCACGCCGCCGACGCTGACCTCGTGTACGCGACGGCCCGGCGGCGCCGCCGGGTCGAAGCGAAAGCGCAGGCCCGCCACCTGCGGGAAGCGCCCGGCCCGCTCCCCGGCGCGGCTCACGCCGTTTTCCAAGGCCGCCAGGAGCTGCGAACCGCTGAGCTCCACCGCCAGGATGCGGTTTTCGAAGGGCAGCATGTCGTAGAGATCCCCCAAGGTGATGGGCCCCGGCGGCACGATGCGGTCGGCGCGGAAGGCGCCGCCGTTGAGCAGGGACACGTCCGTATCCAGGGCGGCGCGCATGAGCTCGGCCACATAGTTGCCGAAGTTGCTCTCCCCTTCCCGCACCGTCTCCTCCCGAAGATCCAGGGGCACGGCGGCCGTGCCGATGACCTCGCGGAAGGGCTGCAGGGCCGCGGCATAGGGCGCCAGCGCCGCCGCCACGCGGGCATCGGCCGGCAACACGGCCGGGTCCACCGCCGCGGGACGCCAGCGCTTGCCGACCACCCAGCCCTGGGCCGCGCGCACCGCCTGTACGCCGATGATGCCCAGTTGCGTGGCGTTGGCGCCGGCCTTGGTGATGAGCGTGCGGTCCGCCAAGGCGTCGATGGGTTCGTGCTCGTGGCCGCCCACGATGAAGTCGATCTGCGGCAGGGCGGCGGCCAGGCGCCGGTCCTCGGCCAAGGGCAGATGGGTGAGCGCGATGACGAGGTCGGCGCCGGCGGCCTGCAAGCGGGCCACCGTTTCGCGCGCGGCGGCCACCGGCTCGCGAAAGGTGATGGCGCCCTCCCCGCAGCCGCCCACCGGCGCCAGCGGCAGGGTCAGGCCGAAGACCCCCACGCGCAACCCGGCAATGCGGACGATGCGGTACGGCAGCACCTTGCCCGCCGGCAGGCCGGCCGTCGGCGGGAAATCCACGTTGGCCGCGAGCCACTGGAAATGCGACTGGCGGATGCGCTCGACCAGCACCGCGCAGCCGAAATCGAACTCGTGATTGCCGAAGGTCGCCAGATCCACGCCGAGCGCGTTCAGGGCGTCCACCATCTGCCGGCCCTGATGCTTCAAGCGGGTGGACAGGAGCGAGGGCGACAGGAGGTCGCCGGCGTGCAGCACCAGCACCGGCCCCTGCCGCCGCTCCTGGGCGATCAGGGTCGCCGCGTGGGCCAAGCCGCCGCGCGGCACGGTCCCGGTGGCGGTGGGCGTCGGCACCGGGAAGACTTCGTAGACGTCGTTCAGCTGGATGATGGTAAAGGCATGGGCCCTGGCCTGGGCCTGCGCGGCCGGCGCGAGCGCGGCGAGCCAGCACAGCAGAAGAACGGCCGCGGCACGCAGCGGGCCGTTGCAGCGCCCGGGGGCGGCCATCCTAGCCATCGATGGTGACCGGCGTGCCCGCCGGCGTCCGGTCGAAGAGCGCCAGCACGTCGCGCGAGTCCATGCGGATGCAGCCGTGGGAAGCAGGCGTGCCCAACAGGTCCAGGTCCGGGGTGCCGTGGATGTAGATGTAGCGGCGGAAGGTGTCGACCGCACCGCCGCGGTTGAAGCCCGGCTCCAGGCCGCAGAGCCACAGGATGCGGGTCAGGATCCAGTCGCGCCCGGGATGGGCATGGCCCAGTGCCGTGGTGTAGATCTCCCCGGTCCAGCGCCGCCCGACCAGCACCGCGTCCAAGGGCAGGCCGGCGCCGATGCGCGCGCGCACGTAGTGGCGGCCGCGCGGCGTGCGATAGCTGCCCGCCGTCTCCCCCAGGCCGTTGGCGGCGGTGGACACCGGGTAACTGGCCAGCGATCCCCCGTCCGCATCGCGCAGGAAGAGCCGCTGCGTCCGGCTGCAGACCTCAATGTACGGGCTCACGCTCCACCTCCGTCAGGGCATCGAAATCGCCGGTGCCGCGCACCCGGTAGCCGCGCAGACCGGGCGCCAGCACCGCCACGTTGTCCTCGAACCACAAGGGCGCATAGGCTTGCAGCGCCCGCAGGCGCGCCTGCACGCCGGCATAGTCGACCGGATCCTGGCGCGGGTCGGCCAAGGCGCGGTCGATGAGGTCATCCAGTTGTGCGTCGCGCAACTGGCCGCGGTTGGCGCCGTTGGGCGGCACGGAGGCACTGTGGTACGCCTCCCGGTAGAAATCCGGCGACTGCACGCCCACCCAGGACAAGCCGTAGAGCTGGAAGCGGCCAGCCTTGATGTCGCCGTAGAAGGTGCCCCAATCCAAGCTGCGGATGCGCAGCGCCACACCGATGCGCGCCAACTGCGCCTGCAGCACCGTGGCCACGCGCACGCGCAGCGGATCGGTGCTGGTTTTGTACTCCAGGGTAAAGCGCGGGCGCGGGCCGTCGCCGTCCGGGTCCGGCAACCCCGCCGCGTCCAGCAGGCGCTTGGCCGCCGCCGGATCGTAGGCCGGCGACTGGGCAGAGCGTGGCCCGGCCCAGTGGCCCAGGGGCATGGGTCCCCACGCTGGCTGCACCGCCCCGGCAAAAAGATGGCGGGCCAGCGCCTGCCGGTCGATCCCCAGGCTGATGGCCTGGCGCACCGCCAGTCGTCCGGTGAGGGGATCCTGGAAATTATAGCCCAGATAGCTGTAGCGGCTGCCCGATCCGCGCAGCAGGCGCAAGCCGCGCTCTTCCAGATAACGGAGCATTTCCGCCGGCAGGTCGTTCTGCAGCAGGTCCAGCTCGCCGCGCTGCAACTTCAGCACGCGCACCGTGGGGTCGCTCACGGTCACAAACTCGAAGCGCTGGCCATCCCGACGGCGGCTCAGCACCACCCGCCCCGGCTCGGGCCAGGCCACGAAGCGGAACGGACCGCTGCCCAGGGGCTGGCGCTGGAAGGCGCGGCCTCGGGCGATCTCCCGCGCCGGCAGGATGCCGATGTTCAGGCGCAGCGGAAACAAGGGATCGGGACGGCGCAGATGGAACACCACCGTGTCGGGATCAGGCGCCGTCACTGCCGCCAGCCCCGCCAGTTGGCCCTTGAGGGGGGATTTGCCCGCCGGATCGAGAATGCTTTGGTAGGTGGCCAACACGTCCCGGGCGGTGAGCGGGGTGCCGTCGGCGAAGACGGCATGGGGGCGGCGCAGGGTGAATTCGTAGCGGGTGGGCGTCGGCACGCGCCACCTGGCCGCCAGCACGCCGACCGGGCGATACTGCGCGTCGAAGTCCACCAGGGGCTGGTACAGCAGGCGGTTGAGGCGCGCCGAGTTGGCGTCGGTGGCCAGGCGCGGGTCCAGGGTGATCACCGACTGGGCCAGGCCGACGCGGATGGCGGCCGGCGGCGCGGCGGCGCGCTGGCAGGCGCCCAGCAGCAGGAGCCCCAGCAGCGCCAGCAGGCCCGCCCGCACGCCGTTCACGGCCGCAGGCTCCGCTCAGTCGCGGGTGAAGAGCGCCACCGACTCCACATGGGCGGTATGCGGGAACATGTTGAAGATGCCCGCCGCGCGCAGCCGATAGCCCTGCTTGTGCACCAGCAGTTCCGCGTCGCGGGCCAAGGTGGCCGGATTGCAGGAGACGTAGACGAGGCGCCGGGCGCCCAGGGCCGGCAACAGCTTGATGATTTCCATGGCGCCGGTGCGCGGCGGATCGATCAGGATCTTGTCGAAGCGCCCCCAGGCGCGCACGTCGCCTTCCTCCAGCTTGACCAGGTCGGCCGCCATGAAGCGGGCGCGCTGCTCCAGACCGTTGTGCCGGGCATTCTCGGCGGCCAGGGCCACCAGCTCCGCCTCCCCCTCCACGCCCAGCACCTCCGCGCCCAGGCGGGCGATGGGCAGGCTGAAGTTGCCCAGCCCGCAGAAGAGATCCAGGATGCGCTCGCCCGGCCGCACCTCGAGCAGATTCATGGCGCGCCGCACCATGACGCCGTTGATGGCCTGGTTGATCTGGATGAAGCTTGTCGGCTTGAAGCGGAATTCCAGCCTGAACTCGGGCAGCCGGTAGGCCAGCGGCGGCGCCTCCAGCGGATGGATCGGGGCAACGGTCCTGGGCCCGCCGGGCTGGCCGAAGATCTGCACCCCGTGCTCCTCGGCAAAGGCGCGCAAGCGGGCCAGGTCCGCCTCGGTGAAGGGCTCCAGGTGGCGGAACACCAGCGCCGCCAGCTCCGGCGTGGTGGCCACCTCGATCTGCGGGATGCGCTCGGGCTGGCTCAGGGCCGTGATCAGCGCGCGCAGCGGCAGGAGCAGCCGGCCCACGCGCGGGTCCAGCACCGGGCAGTGCTGCATGTCGGCCACGAAGCTGCTGCGCTTTTCGTGGAAGCCCACCAGCACGCCCTTGTTCCTGGGCCGGCGCACGCTCAGCCGCGCGCGGCTGCGGTAGCCCAGGCTGGGACCGGCGATGGGCGGCAGGATCTGCTCCGGACGGACCTTGCCGATGCGCTGCAGGCTGTCCTCCAGGATGCGCTGCTTCGCCGCCACTTGGCCGCTGGGCTCCAGGTGCTGCATGCTGCAGCCGCCGCAATAGCCGAAGTGGGGACAGGGCGGCGTGGTGCGCAGCGCCGAGGCGCGCAGCACCTCGACGAGCTCGCCCTGATCGAAATGGCTGCCGCCCTTGAGGCGGCGGAAGCGCACCCGCTCGCCGGGCAGGGCGCCCTCGACGAACACCACCTTGCCGTCCACGCGGCCGATGCCGCGCCCTTCGGCGTCCAGATTGAAGATGTCCGTGCTCAGCGGCGTCTGTTCGCCGTGCTTCTGTCTGCTCATGAAGAATCTGCTGTGCGAGAAAGACGAAGGCCGGCTAGCCCTGCCAGCCGGCGAGGAACTCCTGGAAATGGGGGGCGGCGTCGCCATGGGCCTGCAGGTGCTTGCGCACCCGGGCGACCTCCTCGGCGTAGCTGCCGTTGCCGAGCCGGCCGCGGTTCAGCTCCCAACGCAGGTAGATGAGATAGGTGTTCAACACGTCCACTTCGCAGTAGCGCCGAATGCCTTCCAGATTGCCCGCCTGATACTGCTCCCACACCTCGCCGCCGGTCATCCCGAGCTTGCCGGGCAGGCCGAGCATCACGGCGATGTCCTGCAAGGGCGCCACCGCCCGCGCCTGGAAGGCGGACAGCACGTCCATGAGGTCCAGGTGCCGGGTATGATAACGGTTCAGATAATTATTATACCGGGAATCGGACTTGATTTCCCCCTGATCCCAGTAGTGCCTGGCCGGGACGCCGTGCACGAGGGCGCGGTAGTGCAGCACCGGCAGGTCGAAGGCGCAGCCGTTCCAGGACACCAGCACCGGGGTGTACTTGTCGATCATCTGGAAGAAAGCGCGGATCAGGGTTTCTTCCGGATCCTCCGCTTGGCACAGGGAGCGGACCTTCAGCCCGCCGTCCAGATGATCGTGGCGGAACACGGCGCTGATGGCCACCACCTTGTGCAGATGGGGACGGATGAAGTCGGAACCGCCCTGGGTCTGGGCCAGGCGCTGCTGGAACATGGCCTGGGCCACCTGGGCGTCGTCCAGGCCCTGCAGGTTCTCCAGCTTGCGGCCGCTGTCCACGTCAGGGACGGTCTCGATGTCGAAAACGAGGATGTTATGCACGCTCATGGGGCCCACCGGACAGGCAGCAGATCATGGAAACGAAAATAGAACGGGCGGACGTGAAATCCACGTCCGCCGCATCCGCTTTCCGCCTATTTCTGCTGCCAGCTGCCGTCCGGCCCCTGCACCCACCAGCCGGACTGGGCGTTCTTGATCCAACTGCCGGCGAAGGTCTTCTGGATGTCGCCGGCCCATTCCGGGTGGCCGTTGGCCACGGCGATGGCCTGGTAGAGCGCCAGCCGGTCGCTGTTCTCGGCCTGCACCAGGGCGTTGGCCTGGGCGCGCTGGGCCAAGGGCAGCTTGGTCGCGTCGCGGATGGTGACGAGGCCGTTGTTGCTCAGTCCCAGGGCGCCGGCGTCGAAGAGCGGGCGCAACTGCGAGGCGCGTGCCTCCAGGGATTGGCGCAGCTTGCGGATGGCCGGCGAATCGATGTCCAGGTTGGCCTCCGCGGCCTGGGCCGGGCTGCTGATGGCATTGAAGGCTTGAGTCAACAGTGCCTGGGCCAGCACCTCCACCCGCGGCAGGGCGCTTTGCGGCGTCACCGGCGGCAAGGGGCGCCCGGCGGGCGCGGACTCCGGCGCGGGCGGCGTCTTGGCCTCCGGCTTGGCACCCGCCTCATAGACGTCCTTGACGATCTTGTCGGCCACCTTCTCGGCCGCGGCCGCCGGGAAATAGATGTTGACCGTCACGCAGGCGGTGCCGCCGACGGCCAGCAGGGGTAGGATCCACAGGGGATGCAAACGCATCGGTCTCTCTCCTTCACTCTCTTGTCATTGTCGGCCAGCCAACTATGGCCGCCGCTTGCTGCTCAGCGTTGAATGGTCGCGCCGCCCTTGGCGACCGCCTCCTGCACGCGGGCGACGAAATCCCGCCAGTCCACCGTGCGGTTATAGCCGATAATGTCCACGCGCGGTAGCCCCCTGCCCCGCAGAATGTAGAAACCCTGGCGCGCCGGCACCACGCCGTCCACCTCGGCCTTGTAGCCGGACAGGCTGATCTTCATGCCCAGGTCGGCATAGGAAAACTCGTTGAAGAAGCGCAGGAAGCTGCGCTGGATCGCCGCCGTCGCCCCGCCGCCGCCCAGGCGGGTCAGGTTTTCAACGGCTCGCTGGCTGATGCGTTGACGCACGCCGGGGGTGGGGACGTTGCGGAACTCGGCCACGAACTGGGCCGGCTCCCAGTCCTCCAGGCGCAGGTGCCGCACGTTGCCGGCCAGGATGCCGGTGATGCGGCCGAAGTCGAAGGCCTGGGTGATCTTTTCCAGGTTCAGGTCACGCAGGTCCACGTCGGCCAGGAGCACCGGCACCTGACCGAAGAGGTCCTGCAGACGCAGGTTGCGCACCAGGAGCTGGCCGTCGAAGGCCTCGACGCGCATGGTGCCGCCGACCTGCACGTCACCGGCCCGATAGCGCAGCTCCGGCACCACCGCCGACAGGGTGCCGCCGAAGACCGGCCAGTCCAGGCGTCGGGTCAGTGCTTCCATGGACACCGGCGTCAAAGCCATGCCGAGACGCCATTCGCCATCGCTGCCGAAGCCCTGCCCTTCCAGCCGGTTGAGCCACAACTGGCCGTCCAGGAACGGCACGGCCGTCGGCTGGCTCAGCTGGAAGGCGTGGTCCCGCAGGGTGCCCTGCAGGCGGGCGGGCCCGAAGGGCAGCCGGTAGAACTCCAGCCCCTGCCAGCCGAGCACCGCCGGATGCACCTGGCCGTCGCGGCGCCAGTCCGCCTGTCCGGAGAGCCGCTCCACCCGCAGCCGCCCCGCCCGGTCCTTGAGGCTGACCTCATCCAGGGCCAGGCGCAGGGCCGCCGCCTGGCGCGCCTGCAGGTGCACGGCAAAGCCCAGTCGGCCGCTGCTGTCCAGGTCCGCCAGCAACGGCTTGTCCTTCAGGAAGGGCTTGAGCATCTGCTCATAAAGAGTTTTGACGTCGAGGTTTTCCCCCGAAAGCCGGAGATCGCCGTCGAACGGGCTCGTCAGCGGCAACCGGCCCCGCAGCGCCACCGCGCCGATGCCCGGCCACTGCAGCCGGCTGTCCTCCAACTCCAGGGTGCGCTGCGCCGGCCGCAGCCAGCCGCTGCTGGCCAGTTGCACGGGTCCCTGCTGCACCTGACCGTACCAGGGATTGAAGAGCAGCTCGCCGCCCTGCCAGGCGAGCGTGCCGTCCTGCCGCCACAGACCCGGGCCGGCCTGCCGGATCAGCACCTGGGCGGTGGCCTGCAGCTTGTCGCCGGCGCGCAAGCCCGAGGGATCGGAGAAGCTGCCGTCGCGAAGCGCCGCTTGCACGGCCAGGCGCTGCAGTTCCCGCCACTGCCGCCCCTGGCCGTCGAAGGCGAGCGCCAGCCGGCCGCCGGCGCTCCAGCCCGCCGGCCAGGCGGGCAGCAGGGGCTGCCAGAAGGCGAGATCGGCCAGTTGCGCCTTGCCCTGGGCCTGCCAGCGCCGGCCCTGCCATGCGAGCGCCAACTCCACAGCGTCGCCATGGCGGGACTGGCCCTGCACCTGGGCCTGCCCGCTGGCCCGATCGGCACGGTAATCGGCGGCAAAACGCAGGCGCAAGGGGCTCTTTTGCGGCACCGCCACGCTCCAGGCCGGCAGCGTCCGGCGCCAGTGGCGCAGATCGGCCAGGAGACCGGTCCCCTGCACCTGCCAGCGCTGCGCTTGCAATGTCACGGTAAAATCCAGGCGATTGCCCTGGTTCACGAGGAGATGGAAGGTGCCGCGGCCGGCGACGTCGGCGGCGAGAAAGCGGCCGGAGAAAGCACCCTGCACCGTGCCGAGAGTCGCGCTCACCGCGCGCACACGGCCGTCGGGACAGAAATAGGCGGGACTCAGGCGGGCGGCGGGACAGCTCACCTGCACGTCATGCAAGGGCCCCAAGGCGCCCGGCAGGCGCAGTTCGCGCAACCGGAGCTGCAGATTGACGGCCTGTCCCGCGGGGAGGACCCGCGCCCGGATGCCGCGGGCCTGCCAGCCGGGCCCCTCCAGGGCCTCCAGCTCCAGTTCCAGGGAGTTCATGGCCGCGCTGCGCTGCGTCAGCCCGGCCAGGCAAAGCAGGGCCGTGAACAGGAACAGCCGCGGCCGCATGCGGGCTTCAGGCCGGGAAGACGCCCGTGGACAGGTAGCGGTCGCCGCGGTCGCAGATGATGACCACCAGCACGCCCGAATCGAGCTCGTCGGCCAGGCGCAGGGCGGCGGCCACCGCGCCGCCGGAGGAGATGCCGGCGAAGACGCCCTCCTCGCGCGCCAGCCGGCGGGTCATCTCCTCCGCTTCAGCCTGGCCGACCTCGAGGATGCGGTCCACCTGCTCGGGGTGATAGATCTTGGGCAGGTAGGCTTCGGGCCAGCGGCGGATGCCCGGGATCTTGGCGCCCTCGCCGGGATGCACGCCGACGATCCGGATGTCCGGCTTGACCTCGCGCAGGTAGCGCGAGGTGCCCATGATGGTGCCGGTGGTGCCCATGCTGGAAACGAAGTGGGTCACCCGCCCCTGGGTGTCGCGCCAGATCTCGGGGCCGGTGCCCTCGTAGTGGGCCAGGGGGTTGTCCGGGTTGGAGAACTGGTCCAGCATCACGCCCTCCCCGGCCGCCACCATCTGGTTGGCCAAGTCGATGGCGCCCTCCATGCTGGCCTCCGCCGGGGTCAGGATGATCTCGGCGCCGTAGGCGCGCATCACCTGGCGCCGCTCGACGCTCATGTTTTCCGGCATGATCAGGGTCATGCGGAAGCCGCGTATGGCGGCGGCCATGGCCAGGGCGATCCCGGTGTTGCCGCTGGTGGGCTCGATCAGCCTGTCCCCCGGCCGGATCTCGCCGCGCTCCTGCGCCCGGCGGATCATGCTGATGGCCGGGCGGTCCTTGACCGAACCGCCGGGATTGTTGCCCTCCAGCTTGGCCCAGACCTCCACGGCCGGGTTGCGGGGCAGCCGCTGCAGGCGGCACATGGGGGTGTTGCCGATCAGGTCTTCGAGGGTGCGCATGGGTGTCCGGAGCCGATTGTGGTTGAAAAGGCCAGATTCTAACCCCGCCGCGCCGCGCTTCCAATCCTCACTGGCTGGCCAGCAGATCCGGGCTGGGTGGGGTCTGTCCGCTGACGAGCACCCGGCTCCTGCCATCCTGCATCAGAATGAAGGGTTGATTGAGCACAGGATTGCTCGCAAAGCGGTTGTTGGCGAAGACGCCCTCGCGCAAGCGGCCCAGCGGCATGTCCGCCGCGGTGCTGTTGAAGAAAAACGCGCGTCCGGGGCCCGCCATGATAGCCGCGCGCTTGGAGCTACCGCGGTCGAAGCGGCAGCCCACCACGGTGGAGTCGTTGCCCAGCATGGCCTGCCCTCGGCCATCGGCGCGGAAATAGCTGTCGATGAAAAGGGTTGACTTGTTGTTGCGCACGCTTGGATTGCCGCCGTTGTCGATGAAGTAGGTGTTGGCGAAAACCATCGCATGGGTGTTGTTCATGCTGGCGGCATAGTCGCGGTTGTCGAGAAAGAGACAGTTCACGCAGGCGTTGAGGTTGTTCTGGCGTTTGGCGGGCCAGTCCAGGCCGCGGCCGTTCTGGACGAACTGGCAGTTGTAGAACACGTTCTTGTCCAGGTAGGCCATGCC
>NZ_AUIS01000039.1 GCF_000423825.1 Thermithiobacillus tepidarius DSM 3134 | reverse complement strand
CAACGCCGCCGTCAACGTGGTCTTCCCATGGTCCACGTGACCAATCGTCCCGACATTCACATGCGGCTTCGTGCGCTCAAACTTTCCTTTGGACACGGTAAAAAACCTCCGTTACGACAAACTGTTAACGTTGACTCTTCTGTACAATGGCCTCGGCCACATGGGACGGGACCTCAAGGTATTTCTTGAAAACCATCGTGTATGTCGCACGCCCTTGGGAAAGCGAACGCAACGTGGTGGCATAACCAAACATTTCCGCCAAGGGAACTTCGGCGCGAATCACCTTCGCCCCCGCCTCGTCATCCATGCCCTGGATCATGCCCCGGCGGGAGTTGAGGTCGCCGATGATGTCGCCCATGTAGTCCTCAGGCGTCACCACTTCCACGAAGAAGATGGGCTCGAGCAGAACAGGGCTGGCCTTTTTGGCACCTTCCTTGAAGGCCATGGAGCCGGCGATTTTGAACGCAGCTTCCGAAGAATCGACATCGTGGTAGGAACCGTCGAAAATGGTTGCCTTGACGTCGACCACGGGAAAGCCCGCTATAATACCATTATTGAGCGCTTCTTCAACACCTTTTTGCGTCGGCGCGATGAACTCCTTGGGCACCACGCCGCCGACGACGGCGTTCTCGAACTGGAAGCCGCTGCCGGGCTCCAGGGGCTCCAGCCGCAGCCACACGTGGCCGTACTGGCCGCGGCCGCCCGATTGGCGCACGAACTTGCCTTCGCTCTCCACCGTCTTGCGGATGGTCTCGCGGTAGGCCACCTGCGGCGCACCCACGTTCGCTTCCACGCTGAACTCGCGCTTCATGCGATCGACGATGATCTCGAGGTGAAGCTCGCCCATGCCGGAGATGATGGTCTGGCCGGACTCCTGGTCGGTGCGCACCCGGAAGGAGGGGTCTTCCTGAGCCAGCTTGGACAGGGCGATACCCATCTTTTCCTGATCGCTCTTGGTCTTGGGCTCCACGGCCACGTGAATCACAGGCTCGGGGAACTCCATGCTTTCCAGGGTGATGGCCTTGTTGATGTCGGTCAGGGTATCGCCGGTGATGGCGTTCTTCAGGCCGACCGCGGCGGCGATGTCGCCCGCGCGCACTTCCTTGATCTCCTTGCGCTCGTTGGCGTGCATCTGCAGAATGCGGCCGATGCGCTCCTTCTGGCCCTTGCTGGGAATCAGCACCGTGGTGCCCGCCTCCAGCACGCCGGAGTAGACGCGGAAGAAGGTCAGCTGGCCGACAAAGGGATCGGTCATGATCTTGAAGGCCAGCGCGGAGAAGGGTGCGGCGTCGTCAGACGGACGCTCGTCCTCGTCGCCGGTATCCGGGTTGGAGCCCTTCACCGGCGGAATGTCAACGGGAGACGGCAGGTACTGAACCACCGCGTCCAGCATGGCCTGCACGCCCTTGTTCTTGAAGGCGGAACCGCACAGCACCGGCACCAGGCTGTTGCTGATCGTGCCCTTGCGCAGGCCCCGCATCACTTCTTCGTTGCTGAGCTCCTCGCCTTCGAGGTACTTCATCATCAGCTCTTCGTCGGCCTCGGCGGCGGACTCCACCATGAACTGGCGCGCCTTTTCGGCCTCTGCGGCCAGATCGGCGGGGATGTCGCGCTCCTCGAAGCGCATGCCCTGGCTGGCTTCGTCCCAATAGATGGCTTTCATCTTGACGAGGTCGACCACGCCTTCGAAACGGTCCTCGGCGCCGATGGGCAACTGGATGGGCACTGGGTTGCCGCGCAGGCGCTCGCGGATCTGCTTGACCACGCGGCCGAAATCGGCGCCGGCGCGATCCATCTTGTTGACGAAGGCCACGCGCGGCACGCCATACTTATTGGCCTGCCGCCACACCGTCTCGGACTGGGGCTGCACGCCGCCGACCGCGCAGAACACGGCGCAGGCGCCATCCAGCACGCGCAGGGAGCGCTCCACCTCGATGGTGAAGTCCACGTGGCCCGGCGTGTCGATGATGTTGATGCGGTGCTCCGGCATCTTGCCGTCCATGCCCTTCCAGAAGCAGGTGGTCGCCGCGGAGGTGATGGTGATGCCACGCTCCTGCTCCTGCTCCATCCAGTCCATGGTCGCCGCACCTTCATGGACCTCACCGATCTTGTGGGACACACCGGTGTAGAAGAGCACACGCTCGGTCGTAGTGGTCTTCCCGGCATCGATGTGCGCCATGATGCCGATGTTACGGTAACGTTCAATGGGGGTTGTACGAGCCACGACTGCTTCCTTATAAACTGACCTGCAAGGGCTGGCGGAGATTACCAGCGGAAATGGGAGAACGCCTTGTTCGCCTCGGCCATGCGGTGGGTTTCTTCCCGCTTGCGCACAGCGTTGCCGCGATTCTCGGCGGCTTCCAGGAGTTCGGCGGCCAAACGCGCGCCCATGGACTTCTCGCCGCGCTTGCGGGCGGAATCCACGATCCAGCGCATGGCCAGCGCCATGCGGCGGGTGGAGCGCACTTCGACCGGCACCTGGTAGGTGGCGCCGCCGACACGCCGGCTCTTCACCTCGACGAGCGGACGCACATTGTCCAGCGCCTGGCGGAACACAACCAAGGGATCTTCCTTGGTCTTTTCGGACACCACATCCAGGGCACCATAAATGATCTTCTCGGCCACGCTCTTCTTGCCATCCCGCATCAGGCAGTTCGCAAACTTGGCGACCAGCTCTTCCTTGTACTTGGGATCCGGCAGAACCTGGCGCTTCGGCACTTCACGACGTCTCGGCATAATTTGACTCCTACAAGCTTTTTGCCTTGGGCAAATGGTTATTTCGGGCGCTTGGCACCGTACTTGGAGCGGCCCTGTTTGCGGTTCTTGACCCCAGCGGTGTCGAGGCTGCCGCGGACGATGTGGTAACGCACACCGGGCAAGTCCTTCACGCGGCCGCCGCGGATCAGCACCACGGAGTGCTCCTGGAGGTTGTGCCCCTCGCCGGGAATGTAGCTGCTCACTTCGAAACCGTTGGTCAGACGCACGCGGGCGACCTTACGCAGCGCCGAGTTGGGCTTCTTGGGCGTGGTCGTGTAGACGCGGGTGCAGACGCCACGCTTCTGCGGGTTGGCCGCCAAAGCCGGCACCTTGCTCTTTACGGTGACTTTTTTGCGCGGGTTTCGAACGAGCTGGTTAATGGTCGGCATCGGTACGTCTCCACAATTCTGAATAATAACGGGCTTGCTCGGCACCCAAACGCAGATCGCCGGCGCCCCGGTTAAGAGGGCGCATTCTATGAATGAAGCGCCCCACTGTCAAGAAATTACTGTAAAAACGCGGGGCTGGCCCCAAAGAGCCAGCCCCGTCGGTGGCACGCTACTCTTCCACGGCCGCCGCGCTGAGGGCCGGGGCCTGCGCCTCGATGACCACAGCCTCCGGCTGCAGCTCACTGGCCGCTTCCGGGGTGCGCTGGCGCTGCCGGCGCCGGTTCTCGTGATGCGCCAGGCCCGTGCCGGCGGGGATCAGACGGCCGACGATCACGTTCTCCTTCAGGCCGCGCAGCTCGTCGATCTTGCCCGAAACCGCCGCCTCGGTCAGCACGCGCGTGGTTTCCTGGAAGCTGGCGGCGGAGATGAAGGACTCCGTCGACAGACTGGCCTTGGTGATGCCCAGGAGCACCGGCTCCAGCACCGCGGGCTGCTTGCCCTCGGCAATGGCGCGCTCGTTCTCCTCCTCGGCCCGGGTGCGGTCCAGTTGCTCGCCGCGCAGCATGGTGGTGTCGCCGGACTCCAGCACTTCCACCTTGCGCAGCATCTGGCGGACGATCACCTCGATGTGCTTGTCGTTGATCTTCACGCCCTGCAGCCGGTAGACGTCCTGCACCTCGTCGACGATATAGCGGGCCAGCGCCTCGACCCCCAGCACGCGCAGGATGTCGTGCGGCACCGGCTGCCCTTCCACCAGCTGCTCGCCGCGGTTGACATGTTCGCCCTCATAGACGGTGACATGCCGCCCCTTGGCGATCAGGTACTCGTGCTGCTCGCCGTTTTCATCGGTGATGATCAGCCGCTGCTTGCCCTTGGTGTCCTTGCCGAAGCTCACGATGCCGGCATGCTCGGCGATGATGGCGAAGTCCTTGGGACGCCGTGCCTCGAAGAGCTCGGCCACGCGCGGCAGACCGCCGGTGATGTCGCGGGTCTTGGAGGTTTCCACCGGAATCCTGGCGATCACGTCGCCGGCCGCGATGGTCGCCCCCTCGCCGATGGTGACGATGGCGCCCGCCGGCAGATAGTAGCGAGCCGGCAGGTCGGTGCCCGGCATGCGCAGCTCGTTGCCCTGGGCGTCCTGCAGGATGATCACCGGGCGCAGATCCCGGCCCTGCGGGCCGCGCTGCTTCGGGTCCGTGACCACCAGGGTGGACAGGCCGGTGATTTCATCGGTCTGCGCATTGACGGTCACGCCATCGACGAAGCCCTGGAACACCGCGCGCCCTTCCACCTCGCTGATGATGGGATGGGTGTGCGGGTCCCAGTTGGCGATGATCTGCCCGGCGCTGACGGCATCGCCTTCGTTCACCAGCAGGTTGGCGCCGTAGGGCACCTTGTAGCGCTCCTTCTCGCGGCCCTGCTCGTCGGTCACGGTCAGCTCGCCGTTGCGGCCGACCACGATGTTGCGACCGCTGACATGCTTCACCAGGCGCAGGTTGTGCAGCTTGATGTTGCCGCCCTGCTTCACCTCGATGGTGCTCTGGGCGGCCGCCCGGCTGGCCGCGCCGCCGATATGGAAGGTCCGCATGGTCAGCTGGGTGCCCGGCTCGCCGATACTCTGGGCAGCGATGACGCCCACCGCCTCGCCGATGCTGACCAGATGCCCGCGACCCAGGTCACGGCCGTAGCACAAGGCGCAGACCCCGTACTTGGAGCGGCAGGTGAGCGGCGAACGCACGCGCAACTGATCGACGCCCAGCTCGTCCAGCTCCCGCACCTTGGCCTCGTCCAGGAGCGTGTTGGCGGGAATCACCGGCTCGCCGGTGTTCGGATGCAGCACGTCCTCCAGGGTCACGCGACCCAGCACGCGCTCGCGCAACGGCTCGATCACTTCGCCGCCTTCCACCAGCGGGTTCATCATCAGGCCCTGGGTGGTGCCGCAGTCATCCTCCACCACCACCAGATCCTGGGTGACATCCACCAAGCGGCGGGTCAGGTAGCCGGAGTTGGCCGTCTTCAGGGCGGTGTCCGCCAGACCCTTGCGGGCGCCGTGGGTGGAGATGAAGTACTGCAACACGTTCAGGCCTTCACGGAAGTTGGCCGTGATGGGCGTTTCGATGATGGAGCCGTCGGGCTTGGCCATCAGGCCGCGCATGCCGGAGAGCTGGCGGATCTGCTGGGCGGAACCACGGGCGCCGGAGTCGGCCATCATGTAGATGGAATTGAAGGACTCCTGCTCCACCGACTGGCCGTCGGCACCGACGACGCTTTCCTTGCTGAGTTTGTCCATCATGGCCTTGGCCACTTGGTCGGTGGTGCGCGACCAGATGTCCACCACCTTGTTGTAGCGCTCGCCCTGGGTCACCAGGCCCGAGGCGTACTGGTTCTCGATGGCCTTGACCTCTTCCTCGGCGCGGGCCAGGATCTGCTCCTTCTCCGCCGGCGTGACCATGTCGTTGGCGCCAAAGGAGATGCCGGCGCGGGTGGCGTAACTGAAGCCGGTATACATGAGCTGGTCGGCGAAGATCACGGTCTCCTTCAAGCCCACCGTGCGGTAGCAGACGTTGATCAGCTCGCCGATGGCCTTCTTCTTCAGCACCCGGTTCAGGATGCTGAACGGCATGCCCTCGGGCAGGATTTCGGACAGCAGCGCGCGGCCGACGGTGGTCTGCACCCGCTCGCCGCGGATGCGCACCTGGATGCGGGCGTGCAGCTCCACCTGCCGGGTTTCATAGGCCAGGCGCAGCTCGCGCAGGTCGGAGAAGATGCGGTCCTCGCCCAGGGCGTTGACCCGCTCGCGCGTCATGTAGTAAAGCCCGAGCACGATGTCCTGGGACGGCACGATGATGGGATCGCCGTTGGCCGGGCTGAGGACGTTGTTGGTGGACATCATCAGCGTCCGCGCCTCCAGCTGCGCCTCCAGGGAGAGCGGCACGTGCACCGCCATCTGGTCACCGTCGAAGTCCGCGTTGTAGGCGGCGCAGACCAGCGGGTGCAGCTGGATGGCCTTGCCTTCGATCAGCACCGGCTCGAATGCCTGGATGCCCAGGCGGTGCAGAGTCGGCGCCCGGTTCAGCAGCACCGGGTGCTCGCGGATCACTTCTTCCAGGATGTCCCAGACCTCGGGCTTCTCCTGCTCCACCATCTTCTTGGCCGCCTTGATGGTGGTGGCCAGGCCGCGCAGCTCCAGCTTGTTGAAGATGAAGGGCTTGAAGAGCTCCAGCGCCATCTTCTTGGGCAAACCGCACTGATGCAGGCGCAGCTGCGGACCGACCACGATCACGGAGCGGCCGGAGTAGTCCACGCGCTTGCCGAGCAGGTTCTGGCGGAAGCGGCCCTGCTTGCCCTTGATCATGTCGGCCAGGGACTTCAGCGGGCGCTTGTTGGCGCCGGCGATGGCGCGGCCGCGCCGGCCGTTGTCCAGCAGGGCGTCCACCGCCTCCTGCAGCATGCGCTTTTCGTTGCGCACGATGATGTCGGGCGCCTTCAGCTCCAGCAGGCGCTTGAGGCGGTTGTTGCGGTTGATCACGCGCCGGTACAGGTCGTTCAGGTCGGAGGTGGCGAAGCGGCCGCCATCCAGGGGCACCAGCGGGCGCAGGTCGGGCGGCAGCACCGGCAGCACCTCCAGGACCATCCATTCGGGACGGTTGCCCGACTGGCTGAAGGCCTCCAGGGTCTTCAGGCGCTTGGCGTACTTCTTGATCTTGGTCTCGGAGCCGGTGGTGCCGAGTTCGTCGCGGATCGCCGCCGCCTCCTTCTCCACATCGATGGCGCGCAGCAGATCGCGCACGGCCTCCGCGCCCATCTTGGCCACGAATTCGTCGCCGTACTCCTCCAAGGCATCCAGATACTGATCCTCAGTCAGGATCTGGCGCTTCTCCAGCGGCGTCATGCCCGGATCGATCACGGCATAGGCTTCGAAATAGAGCACGCGCTCGATGTCGCGCAGGGGCATGTCCAGGATCATGCCCATGCGGCTCGGCAGGGACTTCAGGAACCAGATGTGGGCGACCGGGCTCGCCAGCTCGATATGGCCCATGCGGTCGCGCCGCACCTTGGACAGGGTGACTTCCACGCCGCACTTCTCGCAGATCACGCCGCGGTGCTTCAGGCGCTTGTACTTGCCGCACAGGCACTCGTAATCCTTGACCGGGCCGAAGATCTTGGCGCAGAACAGGCCGTCGCGCTCCGGCTTGAAAGTGCGGTAGTTGATGGTTTCCGGCTTCTTGACCTCGCCGTAGGACCAGGACCGGATTTTTTCCGGCGATGCCAGGCCGATACGGATTGCGTCAAACTCTTCCTGCACACCGGGTTGCTTGAAAAGATTCAGTAAGTCTTTCAATGTCTTCTCTCCCCATAAGGGTCAGGGTTGCAAGCCGCCGAAACGCCGCGGTGGGGCTCGTCAACCGAAAACGTTGCGGCAGGGACACGCCGCAGCTTGGCAGAGGATCGTGGAGAGCGGGGACGCTCCGCAAAGTCGCCCCGTACCCGCCCGCCGTGGCGCCCGGCGCCGTCGGCAGGCTCATCCCGACTACTTTTCCAACTGCTCCAGCTCGATGTCGATGCCGAGTGACCGCAGCTCCTTCAGGAGCACGTTGAAGGACTCGGGCATGCCCGCCTCCATCCGGTAATCACCTTTGACAATTGATTCGTACATTTTGGTTCGACCGGCGACGTCATCGGACTTCACCGTCAGCATTTCCTGCAGGGTGTAGGCCGCGCCATAGGCCTGCAGGGCCCACACTTCCATTTCACCGAAGCGCTGGCCGCCGAACTGGGCCTTGCCGCCCAGCGGCTGCTGCGTGACCAGCGAGTAGGGACCGGTGGAGCGGGCGTGCATCTTGTCGTCGACCAGGTGATGCAGCTTGAGCATGTACATGTAGCCCACGGTGACCTGGCGGTCGAAGGCCTCGCCGGTGCGCCCGTCGCAGAGCACGGTCTGACCGCTTTCCGGCAGGCCGGCCAGTTTGAGCAGCTCCTTGATCTCCTTTTCATCGGCGCCGTCGAAGACCGGGGTGGCCATCGGCACGCCCTTGCGCAGGTTAGCCGCCAGGGTCAGCACCTCCTCGTCGCTCAGCTCGTCGAGGTTCTCCTGCTTGCCGGAACGGTTGTAGATCTGGTGGAGGAATTGACGGATGTCCTCGATCTTGGCCTTGGCCGCCATCATCTCGCCAATGCGCAAGCCGAGGCCCTTGGCCGCCCAGCCCAGATGCGTCTCCAGAATCTGGCCGACGTTCATGCGCGACGGCACGCCCAGGGGGTTCAACACGATGTCCACCGGAGTGCCATCCGCCAGGAACGGCATGTCCTCCACCGGCACGATGCGCGACACCACGCCCTTGTTGCCGTGGCGGCCGGCCATCTTGTCGCCCGGCTGCAGGCGGCGCTTGACGGCCACGTAGACCTTGACCATCTTCAGCACGCCCGGGGACAGCTCGTCGCCGGACAGCAGCTTCTTGCGCTTCTCTTCCAGCGTCTGATCCAGGCGCTCGCGCTGCATCTCCAGCTGGGCGCGGATCAGCTCCAACTGTTCGTTGACCTCCTCGCTACGCAGGCGGATTTCGAACCAGCGCGAGCGCGGCACCGACTTCAGATAGGCCTTGGTGATCTTGGCGCCGGCTTCCAGGTCGCCCGGGCCGCCCTCGGCCACCTTGCCGGTCAGCAGCCGCTCGATGCGCTGGAAGGTGTCCTCCTCCACAATGCGGAACTGATCGTTCAGGTCCTTGCGGATGCGGTCCAACTCGGCCTTTTCGATCTGCTTGGCGCGCGCGTCCTTGTCCACGCCCTCGCGGGTGAAGACCTGCACGTCGATGACCGTGCCTGACAAGCCGGCCGGCATGCGCAGGCTGCTGTCCTTCACGTCCGAGGCCTTCTCGCCGAAGATGGCGCGCAGCAGCTTCTCTTCCGGAGTGAGCTGGGTTTCGCCCTTGGGCGTCACCTTGCCGACCAGGATGTCGCCCGCGTCCACTTCCGCACCGATGAAAACGATGCCGGACTCGTCCAGATTGCGCAGGTTGGCCTCGCTCACGTTGGGGATGTCGCGGGTGATTTCCTCCGGCCCCAGCTTGGTGTCGCGGGCGAAGACTGAGAACTCCTCCACGTGGATGGTGGTGAAGCGGTCCTCGGCCACCACTCGCTCGGAGATCAGGATGGAGTCCTCGAAGTTGTAGCCGTTCCAGGGCATGAAGGCCACCAGCACGTTCTGCCCCAGGGCCAGCTCGCCCAGGTCGGTGCTCGGGCCGTCCGCCAGCACGTCACCGCGGGCCACCACATCGCCCACCCGGACCACCGGCCGCTGGTTGATGTTGGTGTTCTGGTTGGAGCGGGTGTACTTGATGAGGTTGTAGATGTCCACGCCCGGCTCGTCCGGCGAGGTCTCCTCATCGTTCACCTTGACCACGATGCGGGCCGCATCGACGCTGTCCACCACGCCGCCGCGCTTGGCGACCACGGTCACGCCCGAGTCGATGGCCACCGGCTTTTCCATGCCCGTGCCCACCAGCGGCGTATCGGCGCGCAGGGTCGGCACCGCCTGACGCTGCATGTTGGAACCCATCAGCGCGCGGTTGGCGTCGTCGTGCTCCAGGAACGGGATGAGGCTGGCCGCCACCGACACGATCTGCTTCGGCGAGATGTCGATGAACTGCACCTTGTCCGGCGTGGACAGGGTGAACTCGTTCTTGTAGCGGCAGGACACCAGCTCGTCCGCCAGGCGTCCGTTCTCGTCCAGGGTGGAGTTCGCCTGGGCGATGATGTAGTCGCCCTCCTCGATGGCGGACAGGTACACCACTTCGTCGGTGACCCGCTGGTCCACCACGCGGCGGTAGGGCGTCTCCAGGAAGCCGTACTCGTTGGTGCGCGCGTAGCAGGACAGGCTGTTGATCAGGCCGATGTTGGGGCCTTCCGGCGTTTCGATCGGGCAGATGCGGCCGTAGTGGGTGGGGTGCACGTCGCGCACCTCGAAGCCCGCCCGCTCACGGGTCAGGCCGCCCGGGCCCAGCGCCGACACGCGGCGCTTGTGGGTGACCTCGGACAGCGGGTTGGTCTGGTCCATGAATTGGGATAACTGGCTGGAGCCGAAGAACTCCTTGATCACCGCCGAAACCGGCTTGGCGTTGATCAGCTCCTGCGGCATCAAGCCCTCGCTTTCGGCCAGGGACAGGCGCTCCTTGACCGCGCGCTCCACGCGCACCAGGCCGATGCGAAACTGGTTCTCGGCCAGCTCGCCCACGGAACGGACGCGACGGTTGCCCAGGTGATCGATGTCGTCGATCTCGCCGTTGCCGTTCTTGAGGTCGATGAGCACTTTCATGACATCGACGATGTCCTCATTGCTCAGCACGCCGGGGCCGGTGATGTCCTCGCGGCCGACGCGCCGGTTGAACTTCATCCGGCCCACCGCCGACAAGTCGTAGCGCTCCGGGTTGAAGAACAGGTTCTGGAAGAGGTTCTGCGCAGCCTCGCGGGTGGGCGGCTCGCCCGGACGCATCATGCGGTAGATCTCGATCTGGGCCTCCAGCGCGTCGCGGGTCGGATCGATGCGCAGCGTCTCGGAGAGATAGGGCCCGCGGTCCAGGTCATTGACGTAGAGGGTTTGCAGCTCCTCGATCTTGTTGGCGCGCAACGCCTCCAGCGCGTCGGCGGACACGGGATCATTGGCGTTCAGCAGGATCTCGCCGGTCTCCGGGTTGACCACGTCGTGGGCCACCACCTTGCCGAGCAGGAACTGATCCGGCACCACGATCTCGCTCAGGCCCGCCTCGGCCATCTGGCGCACGTGCCGGGCCGTCACGCGGCGGCCGGCGGGAACCAGCACCTCGCCCGTCTTCGGGTTGACGATGTCGAACTCCGCCATCTCGCCGCGCAGGCGGTCCGGCACGAGCTGGTAGCGCACGTCCTCGCGCGTGATGCGGAACACCTCTTTCTCGAAGAAGATGTCCAGGATCTCGGTGGTGGAATAGCCCAGCGCGCGCAGCAAGGTGGTCGCCGGCAGCTTGCGGCGCCGGTCGATGCGCACGTAGAGGTGATCCTTGGGATCGAACTCGAAGTCCAGCCACGAGCCGCGATAGGGAATGATGCGGGCATTGAAGAGCAGCTTGCCCGAGGAATGGGTCTTGCCGCGGTCATGGTCGAAGAAGACCCCGGGCGAACGGTGCAACTGGGACACGATGACGCGCTCAGTGCCGTTGATGACGAAGGTACCGTTCTCCGTCATCAGGGGGATTTCCCCCATGTAGACTTCCTGCTCCTTGATGTCACGGACGTGGCGCGTGCCCGTGCCCTCGTCCTTCTCCATGAGCACCAAGCGCAGTTTCACCTTCAGCGGCGCATTGTAGGTCACTCCCCGCTGCTGGCACTCCTTCACGTCGAAGGGCGGCTCCTCCAGGCGGTAAGAGACATATTCCAGAACGGCATTGCCCGAGTAGCTCTCCATGGGGAAAACCGACTTGAACGCCGCCTGCAGACCCAGGTCCTCGCGTTGCAGCGGGGCGGCGTCCGGTTGCAGGAACTGGCGGTAGGAATCCACTTGGGTGGCCAGCAGGTAAGGAACCTGCAGGATGCTTTGCCGCTTGCCAAAGTCCTTACGAATGCGCTTTTTTTCAGTAAAGGAATATGCCATGAGTGCTCCAATGTCGCCAACGGCCAAGGACGAGTTGACCCAGCAGGAGAGGTATTTCAGAAATAGGGATCGGCTGGTGACGGAACCGCCACCAGCCGGAACAGAACATTATACCAAAAAACTTACTTGACTTCAGCCGTGGCGCCGGCTTCCACCAGTTGGGCCTTGATCTTCTCGGCCTCTTCCTTGGACACGCCTTCCTTCACGGGCTTGGGCGCGCCCTCGACCAGGTCCTTGGCTTCCTTCAGACCCAGACCGGTGATGGCGCGCACCACCTTGATGGCGTTGACCTTGTTGTCGCCGGCGTTGGTGAGAATGACATCGAACTCGGTCTTCTCTTCGGCAGCGGGGGCGGCTTCGCCACCAGCAGCCACAGCGGGGCCGGCGACGGCGACCGCCGCGGCGGACACGCCAAACTTCTCTTCCATGTCCTTGATGAGCTCGGACAACTCCAGAACGGTCATGCCAGCGATAGCATCAAGGATTTCGGCTTTGGAAACGGCCATGGTTCTACTCCTGAAAATTTAGTGAACGACGAATGGTGATTGACAGGCGGTTGCGGTCAGGCGGCCTTCTGGTCGCGCACCGCGGCCAGCGTACGCGCGAAGCGCGCGGGCACCTCGTTGAGGGTGCGCACGAAGGTCGACACGGGCGCCTGCATGGTGCCCATGAGCTGAGCCAGCAACTGCTCGCGGCTGGGCATTTTGGCGAGCTGACCGAGCGCGGCCGCGTCGATCAGTTTGCCGCCCAGGGCGCCCACGGTGATGACCAGTTTGTCATTGGTCTTGGCGACATCCGAAAAGACCTTGGCCAATGCCACCGGATCGGTGCCGCTGCTGTAGATCAGCGGCCCCTTCAGATGCTCCTGCACCACCGCGAAGGGGGTACCTTCCACGGCGCGGCGCATCAGCGTGTTCTTGACCACCTGGATCACCAGGCCGCTGGCGCGGCCCTGCCGACGCAACCGGGTCAACTCGGCCACCGTCATGCCGCGGTACTCGGCGAATACCACCGCCTGTGCCGCCGCCAGATGCGACTGCACCTCGGCTACGAGCGACTTTTTCTGCTCAAGATTAAGACTCACGCGAATCTCACCTCCTCTTGACCGGCGAGCCCTGCAGAATGCTTGTTTCCACGGGACAACACCGTCTGCGCAGGGCGGACAACCCGATTAAGCACCGCTGTCGCGGCAGCCCCTGCGGTCTACGACATCCGGCTCCCCGAAGAGAGCCGGCCCCTTACCCTGGCGGAAGCACCCGGCGCCGGTGCACCGGGCCGGGCGGGACCGCCGGGCAATTCCTTAGGGCAGCAGCCCCGTGTGTTCGACGACCACCCCCGGTCCCATGGTGCTGGACAGGGTGACTTTCTTGAAGTAGACACCCTTGCTGGCCGCCGGCTTGGCCTTGCGCAGCGTCTCCATGACCGCCATCAGGTTTTCCTGCAGCGCGCCGGGCTCGAAGGACGACTTGCCGATGGTGCAGTGCACGATGCCGCCCTTGTCGATGCGGAACTGCACCTGGCCGGATTTGGCATTCTTGACCGCAGTCTTGACGTCGGCGGTCACCGTGCCCACCTTGGGGTTGGGCATCAGGCCGCGCGGGCCGAGGATCTGGCCCAGCTGGCCCACCAGGCGCATGGACTCGGGCGTGGCGATCACCACGTCGAAATCCAATTGCCCGGCGCGCACCCGCTCCGCCAGATCGTCCATGCCGACGATGTCGGCGCCGGCGGCGCGGGCGTCCTCACCCTTGTCGCCATCGGCGAAAACCGCCACGCGCACGGTCTTGCCGGTGCCGTTGGGCAGCACCACCGAACCGCGCACCATCTGATCGGACTTGCGCGCGTCCACGCCCAGGTTGATGGCCACGTCGACGGATTCGTCGAATTTGGCTGCCGCCATCTCCTTGACCAAAGGCAGCGCCTCCTCCAGGGAATAGCGCTTGCCCGGGGTCAACTTGGCCTGCAGCATCTGCATCCGCTTTCCTTTCGCCGCCATGCTCAGCCCTCCACCACAATGCCCATGCTGCGGGCGGTACCTTCGATCGTGCGCTTGGCCGCCTCGATGTCATTGGCGCTCAGGTCCGGCATCTTGGTCTTGGCGATGTCCTCGACCTGGGCGCTGGTGACCTTGCCCACCTTGTCCGTGTGCGGGCGCTTGCTGCCGCTCTGGATGCCGGCCGCCTTCTTCAGCAGCACGGACGCGGGCGGCGTCTTGGTTTCGAAGGTGAAGCTCTTGTCCGCGTAGGCGGTGATGACCACCGGGATCGGCAGGCCCGGCTCCAGGTTCTGGGTGCGGGCGTTGAAAGCCTTGCAGAACTCCATGATGTTCAGACCGCGCTGACCCAGCGCCGGGCCCACGGGCGGACTCGGGTTCGCTTGGCCGGCCTTGATCTGCAGCTTGATATAGCCGACGATTTTCTTTGCCATTTTGCTTGCTCCTCAATGGGGTCCAAACGTCTTGCGACTCCCCCGACCACGATCAGGTCTTTTCCACCTGACCAAAATCCAGTTCCACCGGCGTGGAGCGACCGAACACCATCACCGACACGCGCAGCTTGTTCTTCTCGTAGTTGACTTCTTCCACCATGCCGTTGAAATCCTTGAAGGGACCATCGATGACCCGCACCGACTCGCCCGCTTCGAAGCTGATCTTCGGCCTGGGCTTTTCCACGCCCTCCTGGACCTGCTGGAGGATGGCCTGCGCTTCCTTTTCGGTGAGCGGGTGCGGCCGGCCGGCGGTGCCGCCGACGAAGCCGGTCACCTTGGGCGTATCCTTCACCATGTGCCAGGTGCGCTCGTCCATCTCCATCTGGATGAGGACGTAGCCCGGGAAGAACTTGCGCTCGGAGGTCGTCTTCTGGCCCTGGCGCATTTCGACCACCTCTTCGGTGGGCACCAGAATGTCTCCGAATTTGTCCTGGAGCCCTTCGCGCCGGATGCGCTCTTCCAGAGCGCGCTTGACTTGTTTTTCGAATCCGGAATAGGCGTGGATGACATACCAACGCATGGTCATGCTAGGTCTCCTGGCGCATAATCAGGCGGACCAGCCACAGCAGGCCGAAGTCCACCAGCCACAAAAAGATGGCCATGATGCTCACCATGAGCATAATCACGCCTGTCGTCTGCACGACTTCCTTGCGCGTCGGCCACACGACCTTCATGGTCTCGGCCATCGCTTCCCGCGAGAAGGCAATCACCATCCGGCCGCGCTCGCTCGTCAGGAACACGGCGGTCGCCAGCAGCGCGCCCGCCAGGACGGCTGCCAGCTGGTAAGCGGCCATGGATGCCGGAATCAGGAAATAGGCAACCACGCCGGACACCAGCAGCGCTCCGACCAGGATCATTCTCAACCGCTCGGACATGGATCTTTGCCTTACGTCATGACGAGAAAATGGCAGGCCAGGAGGGGCTCGAACCCCCAACCTGCGGTTTTGGAGACCGCTGCTCTACCAATTGAGCTACTGGCCTAATACACAGGAAACAAGCCGGGCAGGCCTGCCAGCCCGCCCGGCTCGGATGTTACGCTTACTCCACGATTTTGGCGACGACGCCGGCGCCGACGGTGCGGCCGCCTTCGCGGATGGCAAAGCGCAGGCCTTCTTCCATGGCGATCGGCGCA
>NZ_AUIS01000038.1 GCF_000423825.1 Thermithiobacillus tepidarius DSM 3134 | reverse complement strand
TCTTCTAAGCCGCCTGTGCGGCGGTCAACCGCCACCACGCTGCCGAATCTGGGCACCTTGCCTTCTAAGCCGCCTGTGCGGCGGTCAACTGCAGAAAAAAGCCAAAAATCTGATTTAGATCATGGTTTTGGGTCTAATGTGAGCTTGAAACCTTTGACTCCGGCTTGCTTCCTAATCTATTGTTTATTTTGGGTTTGTTTCACCTCGCTTTTTCGAAGGTCTGCTTAATGGTTTCTATCATGGTGTCCACAACCCCGGCTTTCTGCATGCTTTCGGTCAAGGCATTGCGGAAATCTTGGTCTTTGGCCCGCTGCGTACCCATGGAAAATGCAAGGGGCATGACAGTGGCATCCTTGACCAGATCGGCTACATCGAAAACCAGTGCGCCACGCCTAGTCTTGCCGTGCAGCAGGGGCATAGCAAAAGAGATACCAAGTGCATACAGGGCCACAGCCGCGTATCCGTAAGCGATATAGTTGCCATGATCGAGAAAGCTGTTAATGATGGCAGGGACGCCATCCCGACTTTTACGGCCTTCCTCCCGAGCGAAGTCGTCCAACTTGAACGCGCGGGCCAAGGTAGCATAGAGCTCTTTGGCCCAAGTCCCTTCAGCGGAGAGCAGTTGTCCGGTATCCGTTGCTCTCTTGATCTTGGAGCGAAAGTCCCGCTCCAGAACATCCGAGATCTGCGCACCCACTTTGCGCAGTTCGGGGTCACAATCCCAAGCATCCAAGGTAATATCAAGGCGCCTATTCAGAAAGAACTTGGCCGCATCAAGACGCTTTGCGTCGTCAGTCCAGATACCCATCCAATTTTGCATGTATTCCGTTGGCCGGTATTCACTCTGGGGCGGCAGGAATACCACGTCTACTGCAGATAGAAGAGGAGACCCGCCAGAGCCACAAAAGCCGATAATCACCCCGGATTCGGCCAGCTTGCGAGCAGCTCCATCTGTGATGGATGTACCTTTTCCGAGTAGCAAAAATGCAGTGTTGCGGTCTGGGATGTTGAATGCGCGATCTACTCCACCTTTGAATTCAGTGAGATAGATCACGCGATCATCCTTGACCATCACGCGCGCGTGCTCGAGGTAGAACACGTTGGCGCGCTTGGACAAGAGGATCTGTGGGGGAGATGGGGGTGACTTGCTCATGCCGGCAGATCGGGAAGGCACACAGGTGTTTCTCCAGAGAGTCCATAGCTGTTAGGCGTACCAAACACGGGCTGCTCGCTCCAGCCCTTACGTAAAAGCGTGAGTGTATAGGCATGGTCGTTCGTGTGACTTCGCGTACGCACGAATGGCAGCACCTGAGCAGCATCCAGGTCACGCATGCGGTTATTGGGCTGTGATCTCGACGCAACTCGGAAACGACGCAGAGTGACCCACGGCCCGTCGAATGTTTCTACGTCGATGGTGCGGGTTCGCCCGAGCATTGCCAAGTCGGCAATGCGCGGATTGGACTCGAGGTGGCTCGCCAATGTATCAGCAGCATCACGGGATGATGCAAACACCCGCACAACGTGTCCGAGATGGCGTTGCTCGCGGCGGCTGCGCATGGCAGGCAGATCAATGGCATAGGTATCCGGCACTGTTTTGAAGAAAGGATGCAGGAAACCGATGAGGCGGGTCATCCCCAGCACGCAGGCTGAGCCGAAACCGATACCCCGCGACCCCCGCACTTCGACATTGAAGTAGTGGGAGGGCCGCATGATCAGGACTCCTCGCCGCCCGCTTTGGCGGATTTTTCGCGGCCGCTCTCCCCATCGCCAAACACGCCGCCGCGCATCAAAGATGCGATGCAATACATGCCTTCGGGTGAGTTCGGATCGATTTGATGCAAGCGCTTGAACAACTCAAAAGCCGATTGTTTCTTGTCGCGCATGAAACGCATGAGAGCCAGTGAGGCGCCCATTGGCTCGACCGGGATCGGAGTTCCTACGATGTCGTAATCGGCAAACCAAGTGTCGATGGTGCGCAAGGCATTCCATACCTTCGCATCACGCAGGGCTGCCTGCCCGACAACCCATGCTCCATCTTCAATCTCCTGCTTAGCCATTTGAAGTTTGTAAAGCGAGCGAGACAACCCGCCTTTTTTTAACTTGTCTAGACTTGGTTCGTAATTTTGTGAGCCATAGACTTCGGCAGCGCCTTGGACGCCAAGGTCAATGACTGCCCGCACATTGAGGGTGACTCGCTGTTTTTCGCCGCGTAGCCCGGCTGCTATCCGATCGCCGATAGCCTTTTCCGATTCCGTGTACCCGTCGAAATGGCTCATGGGAGTAGACAGCGCATCATCTATGGGCCATGATTGGCCGTCGGATTCGACAAGAATATGTACGTTGCTGGCCAATGTGCGATTCCGCCAGATCCAACGTGCATTGCAAACATTCCGCGCTATGCGTCTCGATACTTCGGTCAACCCGTTCGAGTTCAGCGCCCGCTCAATGAAATTATTAAGCATGGCGCGCATCCGGGACGACTCGTCGGTATTTTGCTTGGCGGAATTGGCACAGGAGTGCAACGTGTCACGCAATGCCAGCGTTTTCATCTGAAAGCTGATTTGCAGGTGGCGCATATCGGCGCCTGTTTTGGCGCTTTCGATCTCCTGTAGGTTGCGAACGTCACGTTCGCCCTCGGCAGCGGTGGCGGCACCCTTCTTCTCAGCTTCATTGACATTCTGCGTACCCATCGTACCGTGCCGAATCACGGGTACCGGCTTGACTACATTATCTGCGGTTACATACTGCAGCGGCGCATCAGTGAGAATGACTGCGCGGCGGAATGCCAGAACGGAAGGCAGATACTTCAGAGGCTGAGTGTTGGCATTTATCTCGACCATGGCAAGCTCCTGAGTTAGAGAGAGGAAAGAAGGAAAACACCGTCATCGACACGGTAGCGAGGAGTCCAAAAAGGCATGGATTCCTGCTGGCGAACGGATTGATACTGGATCAGTCCCACAATTGCCTCGGCATAAGCGTGGGACAAGTTACCCCGCACGCCGAGGCGAGGTTTTGGACTTTCAAGAGCGCAGTAGCCGACCACATTGGCTGACAACCAATGCGGCGCTTTCGGCTCTGCTAAGCGGTCTACCAGGATGTCGAGCAGCGCTTCCGTGCCATCGAAGCCTTTGCGCTGCATGGTGTCCTGTATGAGATCGGCCCGATCTGCAACGAAAAAACCACCGTGAATTCGCGCCCGTGCTTTATCCGCACTTTCCACCACGCGTGGAATGCCGTAGTCCGTAATGGCACCGCCGGCAATGCGCCCGGACCACAGAAAGTCTTCAACGGCATCCAAATCTATTGCTACCGTTGCATCCACGCGCAACACCAAGGACAAAGCCACATGGCAACGGGCTGTAGGCTGTAAGCCCTTGCTGAAGCTGCCCGCGATATGGTCATCCTGGTTGATGTAGGTTGCGCCCTGCACTTGTTGTGGCGTGAACGTCTCGTTCCAGAATCGAACATCCCATGATTTTGTATCATCACCACCGCTTTCCTTTTTGAAGAAGCGGGAAAGCCGCTTTTCAGCACCCAGCCATTGCACCCCATGATGGATAATGGCCATGCCGCCAAAATTTACGCCTACACGCAGTCCAAGTGCGCGACTGAAACCATGCAGTGCCATAGGTGAGGGTGGCGCCACTAGCCACCAAGCTTGCAGGGCATTCGCATGCTGCACGTTTAGGTGGGGCAGCACGAGATATTTCGAGGCCATCACAACATCTCCAGAATATAGGATTGTAGGAATTGCGTGCTACGGCCCGCGATTCCAGCGATCAGGGCCCCGTCTGCAGTTTTGGCTTCGGTGATGCGCTGGGACACCGCCAGAGAAAACACTTCTTTCCACTGCTCGTCCCGAAGGGTGGGATCAATGGCACCGCGTACGGCCAGCGGCAGGTTTTCGGATGTCAACGCGGGCAGTTCGTGGCCTTCTCCAACGTAGGGGATAAGGATTTTGCGTGCGCTCTCGGCAACAGCCAATACACTACGTGCCATGCATTGAATGTGTTCGCTTTCTTCTTCCATGCGCGGTGTCGTTCGGCGTATGTTGTCGCCATCTAGGCTGCGCAAGCGGGAAAGCCACTTGCCATAGGCCTGAATCAGGTCAAACTTGGGCGTCAGGTCAATGCCCCGATGGTATAACGCAAAGGCCCGGCGCAAAGCAGGGCTCGTTTCCCCCGGTGCCGGGAACCGGTAGGCTCGTTGCATGGCGCCGATCAAGCGGGCGCGCCCTGCATTCTGCAGTTTATCGCCCCCTACTTTGATTTCGGCCTGATCGAAGCCCATAGGCAGAGATGTCCCATTGGGGAGCGTCTGTGAGCGCCGTTCCAACACGCGATTCACGATGTCGTGGATTCGGGCGCTCATTCCGCCGGACGGCAACGGACTTAGGCAGATGTCGCCCCCCTGACCGTTGTCGACCAGTATTTGCCGTACCCGCGGGCTAACGTGGTCGGCGGCGGTAACATGATGTTGGTGCAGCATGGGTAGTACTTGCTCCCGGATGCATTGTTCATCCTGGTTATCCACGGCGGAAAATTCACTCGTGTCGCCTTGCATGACGGCACTGATCTGCTCGGTTGCCACCGATGCCGAAAAGGGATGCGTGGCGTTCTTGGTGTAGTCCAGGGCTATGGCCTCTCGCGAAAAGCGCACGCAGGCGTAGGGTGCGGTGGGGTTGGGCTGGGGTGCCACCCGTACACCGCCTCCGGATGCATTGGTGTTCACTCCTTTAATGGAATGGGTAACGAGTTGCTGGGCCTGTGCCAAGTAAGCTTGTGGGCCTAAAGATTTCCAGGCTTTGTTTTTCGCGGCGTTGCCCCGACCGATTTTGGCTGCATCCTTTTTCATGTTCATGTGTGATACATTCCTGTGTAATACCCTAGCTGTTTGGGAGCATATTGCAGTTATCTATCCAAGTAAATAGATCAGTCACGAGCATAAAAGGAGAAGGCATGGAGCCTAGATGTGGTCCGAATAAGCTCCCCATGCAAGTAGTCTACTTGGTGCGGCGGGCATGCCGGGTTGGTTTCGCGCGCCGGGCTGATCTGCTGCGGTACTTTCCGGCATCGCCAGCTACTTATACCCGCTGGATCACGCAATCCTTGGATGTAGCCCCTTGCCTGGATCGTGAGGGCGAGGGCCGGGCGGCGCGGATTGTGCGCAAGACCGCTCGTATCCCGGAATGGGCCAGCTACGAAGCACTGCTATACGAACTCGAATCGGGCAACAATCCCAGAATCACGGGTCTGGAAGACAGTGAGTTGCCCGTATTCGTCGCGCGCTGGACACGCAACATGCCGGTCGATCCAACCGCGCTCGGCAAGATCATGCAAGCCATCATAGGCGAACAACCGATCCGGCTGCGCTATGTCGGCCTACGCCGCGGTGAGTCGGCCCACTTACGCTGCATTTACCCGGTTGGACTGGAGCGCATGGGCGATCAGTGGCGGCTGATCGGGTGTGACCTGGAAAAACCTGGATACCCCTTCCGAGTGTTTGTCCTGGCGCGCATTCTCGGGGTCGAGGGCCTGTGTGATGTGCCCAAGATAGGCTTTGTGCGTCCTGGCATCGAAGACAGGGAAACAAAAATCAAAGCACTGTTCAATCCTGCTCTCACCTCAGATCAGGCCATTGCCATAGCCAATGAGTTGCGTGTTCAGGATGGCCAGATCACGCTGAACGATCGGAGCCAGTTCGAGTTCTTTCGCCGGTTCGGCGCACAGGATCTCTCGGCAGAGGCTGTTTGGCCTCTTTTGCATAATCGCGTCGAGGACAAAGAGCAGGAGGAGTAATCATGCACGTCGTGCTGATTTCCGCATGCCGGAAAAACGCCATCAAGAGAACTCGCGCCGTTCTTGACCGCTATGCTTCGCGTATGGGCGACTTTACCTGGGCCACACCTATCACGAAGGAGGGTTTGCACAGCTTGCGCAAGCAGTTACGGGCAAGCGCCAGTCGCAACACCGCGGTGCTCTGTTTGCGGAGCGAGGGTTATCACCGGCTGGTACCTATCTGGGTCGTTGGTGCACGGGATCGCTTTGGTCCGGATTGGCGCACGCCGGTTTTCACGACCGTGCGGCCGACCCGGTTGCGAACCGTGGATAAAACCTCGGCTCCATGGATTGTTCATGCCAAGCAGATAGCTGCTATCAGTGGACTCTTCCATGACCTCGGCAAAAACAACCAATTTTTCGCAACGAAGCTCTTGCGTGCCAGGCCGGTGGCCGACCCAATCCGGCACGAATGGATTTCGACATGTCTCGTCGACGTCCTGCTAGAAAGCCCCGGTACAGCACTGTCAGATGCCTGGGGTGCGGCCCTCGAAAGAGCCAAGGACATCAGGCGCTTTCCCCAATCCGTCGCGCTCCTTCCCAAAGGGGTGCTGGGTCCGACCGAAGCCGTGCTAGCGTGTGTCGCGACGCACCATCGCTTGTTTGGTGAGTACAAAAACTCTGGATTGATCGGCCCGCAAGCCTTTTTGCGCGATCCAGATAAGCTCCGGCAGGATGCGGAGAAAGCCGACGCCATTCCTGGCAGCTTGAATGAGCAGATGGTCAGGAGCTATCCCAAGGGCACTGAGGATGATTTGAAAAAGGCTTTGAGCCGCCTGGATGTGCTACAAAGTGCCGAGCAGTCGCCTAACTATTGGCGCGCCCTCGCACTCATCGCCCGTTGTGCTTTGATCCTGGCGGACCACAAGGTGTCATCGGTCCAGTGCCAGGAGGTGGATACCTGCGAAGATGCCAAACGGCAAAACCCTTTTGGTCCCTTTGCTAACAGCGCGCCGGGCCCACAAGGTAAACGCGTTTACAACCAAACCTTGCAGTGGCATCTGCAGTCTGTCGGGCAAGAGGCGGCCGCCATGTTGGACCGCATATTGCGATTACCCGCTCAACTGCCGGGCCTTGATCCAATCTCACTTGAGCAAATTGATTCTGATGCTTTTGGGCAATTCGCATGGCAACAGCAAGCCGCCGAAGCAGTGGCATCCATGCGGGAGCAACATCCGGGAACCCCTATGCTATTGGCCGTGATCGCCGGCACCGGGTCGGGTAAGACGCGTGCTTGCGCCCGCCTCGCGGTACGCGCTGCCCAGAGAGAAGAGGTGCGGTTTGCGACGCTTTTGAACCTGCGCACATTGACTCTGCAGACCGGTGATGCTTATGCAAAGCAGCTTGGCATTGATCCGGACGATTTGGCCGTTGTCATTGGGGACGTGATGACTCGCAGGGCATTTGAAGCAACACGGGAGCCGGAACTTCTCAATGAGGATGAAATGGATCGGAGCCTTGGCGAAGAGACGGAGGTCAGCGGCTGGAATGATCCTTTGCCCGATTGGCTGGAACATTTCGTGGGTAGCAACTCCAATCTGCGGGCCATGATTGGCGCCCCTGTTTTCGTTGCCACCGCCGACTACATGGTGCCCGCTGGCGAACCGGGTGCACAGGGACGGCACATCATGCCGCTGCTTCGACTCATGAGCAGCGATCTCCTTCTCGATGAAATAGACAACTATGATGCCACGTCAATTGTGGCCATCTTACGCTTGGTACAACTGGCCGGCTTATTTGGGCGCAATGTAATCGCGTCGAGTGCTACGCTGACGCCAGTTCTAGCCAGCAAGCTTGTGCAGTTTTACGAGCATGGAACCCTCATGCGCGCGGCACTGCATGGAAAAGACCAGCCCGACTTCATCTGCGGCACCATTTCCAATTGGGCTCCGCCAAATTTATCGGTGTTTAGTTCCAGCGATCATTTTGCTGAGGAGTTCAAGGCTCATGTGGGGCAGGTCTGCGCCAGCCTGCAAAACACCAAGACACGCCCCCGCAAGCCGGGTCTGATCGAGTTCGACAAGGCCGAGCATGCCTTCTTCGACGCTATTTCTCGCGAAGTCTTGGCCCTGCATACAACCAATGCCTGGACTGACCCAGAAACGGGAAAGCGGTTGTCGGTAGGTCTCGTGCGAGTAGCCAATATCCACACCGCAGTTCGCGTAGCACAGCATCTGCGCCGAGCTCAACTATTGAGCACCCTACGGCCAAAAGTTGCTTGTTATCACAGTCAGATCTTCCACGGCCATCGCATGTTGTTGGAGATGGCGCTTGATCACATGCTTTCGCGCGGGAATAACGCCCATGCGCCGGCCAAACATGCGAGTGTTCGCGCTCAATTGGAGCGTAGTGATGTGGATGAGGGATTGTTCATCGTGGTTGCAACGCCAGTGGAAGAGGTAGGGCGCGACCACGATTTCGATTGGAGCCTCATCGAGCCATCGAGCGCTCAATCCATCGTCCAGACCGCGGGCCGTGTCCGCCGCCACCGCTATAGCGATTCACCGGGCATCAATGTCGGTATCCTGCAGTTCAACTTGCGAGCATGCCAAGGTAAGTCAGTTGCCTTTCAGTATCCCGGCAACGAATCTGGCGAGTTCGCCTACGGCACCCACGATCTCAAGAAGCTGCTTGATTGGGAAGCCTTGGAAAATGGTTTGGACTCCAGGTTGCGCTTTGAACCAAGCCGGCATGCCTTGTCGGAAAAAGATGATGCGGCTTTAGAGGAACAGCTTAAAGTACCCGCCCACAGGATGTTGCATGACAAAAATTTATGGCTGTCGAGTTCTACCTATCAGGGATGGCCTTTGCGTGAGCAGAAACCTAGTGAGACATGGCGCTACGATCCAGAATCTGCGGGCTGGCTCAAATTGGAGAAGCTACAAGACGGAAAGTGGGCGTTCCTGCCCGCAGCGGCAGATGCCATTAATACGGATTGGTCGTTTGGCACGGCTCATTGGCTTTGTCCAACAGCCAGTGAAATTGTGGAATTCTGTGAGCTGCATGACCTGTCTGCGAACTGGGCTTTTGAAATCGATCTGTTTGAGAGCCAGGGCAAAAGGCTGAGTTTTTCAATAGATGGTCTCTTGGTGGACAAAGAAATATAGAGATTGGGCGTACTCCTTCGGGATCAAAGTGTCCCAGTTTGCGATACAGAAATTCATGGCAAAACAAGTGAAACCACCCACACGCCTCTTCATCTTCGACGCCGACAACACCCTGCGCCGCACCACGGTGCCGGGCAAGCCGTGTCCGCATGGGCCGGGCGAGTGGGAGTTGTTGCCGGGGGTGCGGGAGCGCTTGGGGGCGGTGCGGTGGGGCGGGGAGGGGGCTTGGCTGGGGGTGGCTTCGAACCAGGATCAGGTGGCCTATGGCCATCTCACGGCGGCGATGGCGCAGCGGCTGCTGGCGGACATGGTGCGCGCCGCAGTCGGCGAGATCGCGCCGGCGCCGTGCATCCGCTTCTGTCCGCATGCCCTGGAGGTGCCGTGCGCATGCCGCAAGCCGGCGCCGGGGATGCTGCTGGAGATCATGGCGCATTTCGGCGTGGCGCCCGCGGAGACGCTTTTCGTCGGCGATGCGCCGACGGATGCGGAGGCGGCGCGGGCAGCGGGGGTGGGGTTCGTGTGGGCGTGGGATTTCTTCGGCTGGGGATTGTGAGGCTGGGTTTCGGGCGGCATGAGGATTGATCGCGAGCAAGCTCGCTCCTACGGCCTTCGGCGCAAGTGTCGATCGCGGGCAAGCCCGTTCCTACGGGGCAAGCTTGCTCCAGCAAGCCTTAAGGCTGATGTGCGCGGTCAGGTCCGTGTTCCAATATGCCTGGATTATGCCGCCGGCCAGCGTGCGCGCATGCCGCAAGAGGAGGGGAACATGGGACTGTTCGACGCACTCATTCAGGAGGTCAGCGCCGGCCGCGAGGCGGGCGGGGATGGTCGGGCGCGGCTGCTCGGCGACGTGTTCAACATGCTGACCAACCCCAGCACCGGCGGGCTGCCGGGGCTGATCCGGCAGTTTCACGAGCGCGGCTTCGGCGAGCTCATCGATTCCTGGGTGGGGACCGGCGCGAAGCTGCCGGTCACGCCCGACCAGCTCGCCCAGGTGCTGGGCAGTGATCGCATCGATCAGTTGGCCCAGCACGCCGGCCTGTCGGATGTGGACACCGCCCGCATCCTGGCCGAGGAGCTGCCCCGGCTGGTGGACAAGCTCACGCCCGACGGGACCGTGCCGAGCCATGACATGCTGCGCCAGGGCTTTGAACTCCTGAAGGGCAAGCTGGGCTGAGCGCCTGCGGGGCGCCTGGCAGCGCAAGGGGGCGACATGCTGTTTCAGAACCGGGAAGAGGCCGCGCGGCTGCTGGCGGAGCGGCTGGCCGTCTATTGGGGTCGGAATCCCTTGATCCTGGCCATTCCGCGCGGGGCGCTGCCCATGGCCAAGATCATCGCCGACGCGTTGGACGGCGAGCTGGACGTGGTGCTGGTGCGCAAGATCGGCGCGCCGGGCAACCCGGAGTTCGCCATCGGCTCGGTGGACGAGACCGGACACGTGTCGCTGGGCGATTACGCGCGCGGCTACGGCGTCGACGAGGATTACATCAATGCGGAGGTGCAGGCGCAGATGGAGATCATGCGCCGGCGCCGGGCCCAGTACACGCCGGTGCACCCGCCGATCGATCCGGCCGGGCGCGTGGTCATCGTGGTGGATGATGGCATTGCCACCGGTTCCACCATGATCGCCGCCCTGCGCGCGACCCGCGCCAAGCATCCCGTCAAGCTCGTCGCCGCCACGGCGGTGGCGCCGCCTGACACCATCGCGCGCATCGAGCGGGAGGCGGACGAGGTCGTCTGCCTGCACACGCCCGAGCATTTTTACGCGGTGGGGCAGTTCTTCCGGGATTTTTCCCAGGTCAGCGACGAGGAGGTGGTCGAGATCCTGCGGCAGAGCGGCCGGGAGCCGAGCCCGGGGCAGGGAGAGGGGCAGTAGGAGAGCGGGATGGGGCGTACGGCCCATGAGCCCGCTCGGCCCAGGGGCGCTGCCGGGGCAGGCCGAGACGGGCTCTCACCCTATTCTCTCCCGTGGGGAGAGGATGTTGGGGACCCGCGAGCACGGCGCCTCGGGCCCTTGGGGTGGGTGGAGACAAGGTGGCGCGGTGATCGCGGGCCAGCCCGCTCCTGCGCTTCGCGCCGGACGTTGTGGGAGCGGGCTGGCCCGCGATTCGCTGGACGCAGCACCTGTTGCGCCGCCGCGGTTCAGCGCGCCGGCAGGTGCCGCGTGAACCAGTCGGCCGCCAGCCGCGCGACTTCCTCCAGGGTGCCCGGCTCCTCGAAGAGGTGGGTCGCGCCGGGCACGATGACCAGTTCCTTCTCCGCTCGCAATTGTTCGTAGGCCTGCTGGTTGAGCTCGATCACCACGTCGTCGTAGCCGCCGACGATCAGCAGCGTGGGCGACCGCACGCGGTCCAGCAGCGGCATGGCCAGATCCGGGCGCCCGCCGCGCGACACCACCGCGTAGACGGCGTTGCCCAACGCGGCCGCGGCCTTCAGCGCCGCCGCCGCGCCGGTGCTGGCGCCGAAGTAACCGATGGCGCAGCCGCGGACGGCGGGCTGGGCTTGCAGCCAGCGCGTGGCGGCGAGCAGGCGCTCGGTCAGCAGGTCGATGTCGAAGCGGGTGGCGTAGCTGCGGTCTTCCGTTTCGGTGAGCAGGTCGAAAAGCAGCGTGCCGACCCCGGCCTGGCGCAGCATCCCCGCGACGAAGGTGTTGCGCGGGCTGTGGCGGCTGCTGCCGCTGCCGTGGGCGAAGAGCACCACGGCGGAGGCCCCCGCCGGCACCGCCAGCTCGCCTTCGAGCCGGACGCCGTCGGCCGGAATCTGCACCGGCGTGATGCTGCCGTGGCTGTGCATGACCGTTTCCCGCGGACAGAGTGGATTTTCGTTAGTGTCGAGCCCGGGAATCAGGCGCGGTATCGGGCGAAGAGCGGATGGGCTTTGCCGGCGAGCAGCTTGGACGGGGGCCAAACGCCGCCAAGAGCAACCGTGCCCCGCGGGCGCCGGCAGGGGATGCAGGAGCGAGCTGGCCCGCGATCACCCGGCGGCCGGGATGAGGAATCGCGGGCCAGTTCCTCCTGCGCGCGTGGGCAGCAGCGGGGCCAGTGCGGACAATCGGACAACGCCCACGCCGCCACCTCACCCTGACCGCTCCCGGCGGGAGGGGTATTCGGGGCGGGGGCCACGCCATCGCTGTCCCGGCAGCGAGTTTGCCAGCGCTGGTTCACGACATGTAGGAGCGAGCTTGCTCGCGATCCATTGTGCCGATGGGTAAGCCATCGCGGGCAAGCCCGCTCCCACGGCCGGTCCAGCCGCATGGTCCCAAGGCGATGACCAGGCGTTCGCCATGTCGTCCCCTCACCCTGCCCTCTCCCCCAGGGAGAGGTGTCCGGGCGGGCCAACACGGTCACCCAGGGTTGTCGGGGGTTGGGTTTTTGCCGTTTCACCCCTTAGCCGCCGCCGAATCGCGCCGGGGCTGCGGAGAAGATGGTAGGTTGGGCTGAGTGCAACGAAGCCCAACAGGTGTTGGGTTTTTGCCATTCCCCCGTTGTCTCGCCGCACCGCGCCGGGGCTGCGGGGAGGCAGCGCGTGTCACGCGGGGATCCCGGCTCCCGGCGCAACCGCTTTAACGCCAGAGCGGTTGGGCTTTGCGGCGCTCAGCCCAAG
>NZ_AUIS01000037.1 GCF_000423825.1 Thermithiobacillus tepidarius DSM 3134 | reverse complement strand
GGTCGCCGACATCGAACAGGCCGCAGCACTGATCCAGGATCAGCCGGCCGAATTCATCGTGGCCGACAAGGGCTACGATTCGGATGCCTTCGTCGAAACAATTACGACGCAGGGCGGTCAGGCGGTAATCCCGCCGCGTTCCAACCGACTCAACCCCCGCTCGTTCGACCGGCATATCTACAAGAGCCGCAATCTGATCGAGCGTTTCTTCGCTCGCATCAAGCAATTCAGACGCATCGCCACGCGTTACGACAAGCTCGCCCACTCCTTCCTGTCGTTCGTCCATCTGGCTTGTTCCATCGTCTGGTTGGCTTGATTGAGAACAGACCCTAGAACAGGCGTACCGGCAGGGAGGCGCTGAGAACGAAGTCCGGGCTGCTGTTGGTCAGGCCGATGCCGGCCGAGATGTCGAGCAGGGTCTTGGGAGAGAGCACCGAGGAGATGCCAAGTTCGACCAGGCCGCTGACGTAATCGGAGCCCGGGATCGTGCCGCCGTTGCGCTTGGTCTCGCCGATGCGCGCCAGATTCAGCGCGAAGCGCAGGGAGGTGTCCGGGTTGGCGGCGAGAATGGTGCCGGCTTTCAGGCCGACGGCGTCGCCCGGATCGATCTCGGCGCCGGCCTTGGTGTCGGACAGATTGGCCGTGTAGGACAGGGTGCCGAAGAAGACCAGCGGGTCCTGGGGTTTGACCGCCGTCAAGGCGCCTTGGACGGCATGGAAGCCGCTGCCCAGGGAGACGAAGGAGAGCGACTGCGGGCTGGGACCGAGCGCGCTTTCGCCGGTGGTGGTCTTCCACAGCACCGAAGCCAGCAGGTTGGGACGCCAGCCCTTCTGGCGGATCAGCTGCTTGGTCAGGCCGATGCTGATGTCCCCCAGACCGGATTCGCTCTCCTTTTGCTGGACCGGGCCGAAGGACACCGTCCGGTTGTCGTCGATCACGTAGGGGATCTGCAGATCGAGCTGCGTATCCCAGGGCAGGCCCAGGCGCGTGGTCAGGCCGCTGCTCAGGGTTTCGCGCTTGAGGACGTTCTGGGCTTCGATCAGCGTGCCGTCGGGAGCGAGGAACAGGGTGCCGGTGCTGCGATAGGCGTAGCTCAGGCCCGGCTCCAGCTCCAGGCTCCAGGGAGCGAGCAGCAGCCCGCCCTCGCGGATCAGCGCCCATTCCAGGGCCCGGTCGCCGCTTTCGCCGCCGGCTTCCGCTTCCACGTCGGCATCCGCCTCCGCAGGCGCGGGCGCAGGCGCGGCGGCCATCGCCGGGGCGGCGGAGGCGGCCGTGGGGCTCGCCGCGGCGGTCGCATTGGCGGCGTTCAGCTTCTGCTCCAAGGCTTCCACGCGCTTGAGCAGGTCGCGGATGGTGGCGTCGCGGGAGGCGATCTCCTGCTGCAGTTGCCCGTCCGCGGGCGCCGGCGGTGCGCTTTGCGCCAGCACGGGTGTGGGACAGGCGCTGAAGACGGTGAACAGGGCGGCGAGGCGAATGGCGTGCCGGGGTGAGCGCTGCATGGTGCCTCCTTCTCGTTTTTCGTGGTCGATGTCGGCAGGGAGCCGCCGGAAAGCGGCCTTCCAAGCCCGCCGCGGGCCGGCCGGCTCAGCGCAAGGCCGCGCGCAGGGCCGCACCGGGCAGGTCGGTGAAGTCCGCCGGCTGGGCGTGCAGCTGGGTGGGGACGGCCAGGCCGTCGCGGCGCACCACGACGAAGCCCAGATTCTGCAGCCAGGCGGCTTTAAATTGGTCCAGTGGCATGCGGCGGTTGCCGAAGGCCGGGTCCGCCAGCAGCACGTGCCCGTCTTCCAGGCCCCGGAAAATCACGAAGTGGTTGTAGCCGTGGACGCGGATGGGCACGATGGTGGGGCCGAACTTGACCAGATCCTCGATGCCGAGATCCCGGTAGCCGATGCCCCGATAGCCGCGGCTGTCCGCGAAGCGCTTCAGGTCGAGCAGGGAAAAGCCCAGTCGCGCCCGCACCCGGGCCGGATCGTTGCCCTTGAGCATGGCCTTGGCGACTTCCTTTTCGGTGACGGTATCGTGGTGCTGGTAGTTGAGCACGGTGGCCAGCGCCGCGGCGCCGCAACTGATGTCCCACTTCTGGGGAACCACGTTCTGGTAGCGGATCTCCAGCAGGGAGCGGACCGGCCGGTCGCCGAGCAGGTTGCCGGCCCAGGCCGGCGCGGCGGCCAGGCACAGGCACAGCGCCGTGAGCGGCCAGGGACGTCGATACTTGCAGATGGCGGGCGCGTGTCGACCGGGTGTCCTTCGCTTGCTCATGCGGGCCCTCCATTGGCCGGATTCACCCGGCTGTCTGGCTTGTTCACAATAAGCTGAAATGCTGCAACGCCCTCTCCCCGAAGGGAGAGGGCGCCTGGGTCATTGGGCGACTGGAACCAAGCCGCCTTGGGAGATCCAATTGTAGGAAATATTCTTCTGGATATTGCCGGCCCCGGCATACTGGCTGACCGGTCCGAAGTTGAGCGCGGCAATGTTGGTGGCGGTCGCCATGGCGTAATTGACGTCCACCAGATCGGCCACCACGATGTTGACCAGAGCCCCGGCGCTGACCTGATCCATCTGGGCTTCGGTCAGCTCGGTGGGTGCGGCGAAGGCCATCGAGCTGGTGCCGGCGAGGAGTACGGCGAGAGCGATCTTCTTCATTTTTCACCTCCGTTGGTTGATTGGGTACAGCCATCGTGAGTCGGGCGGAGCCTGCACGCTCCGCCCTTTTTTCGGGCCCGTGCTGGCGCCCGGCTCCTGCCAGTTGCCTCCACCCATGTTCCTCTGCATGTCGGCCAAGCGGACGGATGCGCAGGATGGAGTCCCGCCTCCCGGAAAGGGAGGCGGGAGAACCGCCGAGCGGCGGTATGGACGGCCTGGAATGCCGTTGGCATGTCACTCAAGCAGTGTCGCTGCTAGTGCTGGAAGACGAAGTTCTTCGAGTAGTTCACCTGGTAGTTCGCCGCTCCGGCGCTCTGCCCCACCAACAAGCCGAAGCCCGTGGTGTTGGTGGCGGTGGCCGAGCCGATGTTCGCGTCGATCAGATCGACCAACGCAATGTTGGTCAGGGAGCAGCCGCAGCCGCCGTTGCCCACGGTGCCCGCGGTGACCTGATCCATCTGGGCGGTGGTCATTTCGGCGGGGGCAGCCAGGGCCAGGGACGAGGCGCCGGCCAGAGCCAGGCTGAGAGCAGCGAGAGTGAGCTTCTTCATGTTGCACCTCCGTGCATGGTGGTCGATGGGTACAGCCGTTGGTGAAAGCGGCGGGTCTGCACACCCGCCGTCTGCTCGGCCGCCGAGCCGGCCAAGGAGGCCGCCTCGGACAGCGAGTTCGATGCCACTATTGCTGGACGTAATTGACCGAGTAGTTGATCTGCAGGTTGCCGGCCTGGGCGCTCTGCTCCGCGCCGCCGGCGAGCAGGAGGAAATTCTCCGCGCTCGCCAACGCGTGATTGAGATCGAGCAGGTCCACCAAAGCGAAGTTGGTAGCATCGCAGCACCAGCTCGCGGTGCCCGCCGTGATCTTGTCCATTTGCGCCTCGTTCATCTCAGTGGGGGAGGCCAGGGCCATAGAGCTCGCGCCGCTCAGCAGCAAGGCAGCGGCAACCATGCGAATTCCGTTCATGTTTCACCTCCACGCGTTGGCGGGTACAGCCAGGATGAATGGAGCAGGGCCTGCACGCCCTGCGTGCCGCGCCGGGTGTTTCATCACTCGACGGCCTCATCGTAAGAAAACAATGCCTGTCAAACACCACATAACGGTGGGGCATTTAGAAGTCGTTGTTTAGCAAGAAAAAAGAGAGCTGGCTCATAATTTAGGCAAAATGGCCCGGGATCTGGCCGGCATCGCCGGCTCCGGTCAGCGTGCCTTATGCGGGAAAAGGCGCTATATGATAAGAGTACGGTAAGCACAAGGACGAGAAGAATGCGCGCGCTCAGCAAGGAAAAAGCCCTGTTTCTGGCCATTGTGGCCATTGCCCTGCTCTATCCCCTGGAGCATGCGCTGCTCGGCTACGGCCTCACCGGCGTGGCGTTGTCCTTTGCCGCGATCCTCGCGGTGATCCTGGCCGCCGCCTTCAGCGTGGCCCACCACGCGGAGCTCCTGGCGCACAAGTACGGCGAGCCCTACGGCACCCTGATCCTCACCGGCTCGGCGGTGAGCGTCGAAGTGATCATGCTGGCCATCCTGATGCAGAGTTCGGACAACCCGACCCTGGTCCGCGACACCATCTACTCCGCCCTCATGCTGGACATCAATGGCATTCTCGGCGTGGCCGCCATTATCGGCGGCATCAAGCACGGCGAGCAGAAGTACAACGTGGACAGCTCCAACTCCTATATCGCCATGATCCTGGTGGCGGTGGGGGTGTCCATGTTCATCCCGGATTTCATCAACCAGGACGCCTGGCGGCTCTACTCGGTCTTCACCATCGTGGTGATGATCACCATGTACGTGGTCTTCACTCGCATCCAGACCGTCGATCACCGCTATTTCTTCGAGTACAAGTACGGCACGCAGCGGGCGGAGGGCCATCCGCCCCATGAAGTCAGCGGCGCCTATCACGGGCTGATGCTATTCCTGCTGATCGCCGCCATCGGCGTGCTGGCGGAACTCCTGTCCGTCTTTCTCAACGCCGGCATCCGCCAGACCGGCCTGCCGCTGACCCTGGCCGCCGTCCTGGTGGCCCTCATCTCCGCCAGTCCGGAGATCCTGACCGCCATCCGCGCCGCCGTCGAAAACCGCATGCAGACGGTCATCAACATCGCCCTGGGCGCCTCCCTGGCGACGGTGCTGATGACGGTGCCGGTGATCGAGGCCATCTCGCTCATCACCCACACCGACATCATCATGGGCCTGACGCCGCTGCAGGCCGCCATGATCCTGACCACCATGCTGGTGGCCATGATCAACTTCAACGACGGCGAGACCAACTCGCTGGAGGGTTTGGTGCACTTCGTGCTGTTCCTGGCCTTCGCGGTGCTAATCTTCCTGGTGCCGGAAGGAGGACAGGCCCTGCCCGGCCTGGAACCGGTGGCGGGCGGCGCTGCCCAATAGGAAGCAAGGCCAAGCAGGAGGGGAACATGATCTTCCGCCAGCTCTATGAACCGGAATCCAGCACCTACACCTACCTCTTCGCGTGTCCGGACAGCGGCCAGGCCGTGCTGCTGGACCCGGTGATCGACACCCTGGAGCGCGATCTGCTGCTCCTCCAGGAGCTGGGCCTGACCCTGGCTTACACCCTGGAAACCCACGTGCACGCCGATCACCTGACCTCGGCGCGCAAGCTCAAGCACCTGGTCGGCGCCAAGATCGCCGGACCGGCCATGGACGCGCTGCCCTGCACCGATTTCGGCGTGGCCGAGGACCGGCCGCTGACGGTGGGCTCCATCACCTTCAAGCCGCTCTTCACCCCCGGCCACACGGACACCCATCACAGCTATCTGGTGGCCGACGGCGGCACCGGGCGCGTCTTCACCGGCGACGCGCTCTTGATCGACGGTTGCGGGCGCACCGATTTCCAGAGCGGCGATCCGGCCGTGCTCTACCGCTCCATCCACGACAAGCTCTTCGCCCTGCCCGACGACACCCTGGTCTACCCGGCCCACGACTACAACCACCGCCGCGTCTCCACCGTCGCCCAGGAGCGCGAGCGCAACCCGCGCCTGGGCGCGGGCAAGACCCTGGCGGAGTTCGTGGAGATCATGCACAACCTCAACCTGCCCTATCCGAAGAAGATGGATTTCGCGGTGCCAGGCAACAAAAAGTGCGGCGAGTGCCCGGACGAGGCACCGGAGGATTTGCGGAAGTTGTGTGATGTTTCGGTGCAGGGGTGAGGGGAGTTGCTGCCGCCATCGGCGGTAGGAGCGAGCTTGCTCGCGATCCGCCATCCCGACCGCCACCCAATCGCGGGCCAGCCCGCTCCGACAAGCTGAGCTGCCGGCCCGCCAGGATCTGGTACGACACCGCAGCCGCCCGGCATGCCCGCTCCCTTGGGGAGAGGGCAGGGTGAGGGACAACATGGCGAGTGCCCGGGCATTGCTCCCGGGTCGCGCTGTTGCCACCGGCCGCAGGAGCGAGCTGGCTCGCGATCCGCCATAGCCGATGCCCGTGCATCGCCGGCCAGCCCGCTCCTGCGGCCGGACGCGACAGGGGACGGCTGCGGGCTGCGTCGGCGCAGCCCAGGGCAAGCGCAGTCCCGGTCGCGCTGCTGCCCGGCTGCTGTGCCTGGCACGCCAATGGCCGTCCAGGCGCGCAACTCCCGGCCGCGCTACTGCGCCGCCACCCCGAGCTCCGCCAGATCCCTCACCACCACGTCCGCCCCGCCCTCGCGCAGCGCCGCTGCGTAGTCGCCGCGGTTGACGCCGATGACGCAGCCGAAGCCGCCGGCGCGGCCGGACTGGACGCCGGCGATGGCGTCCTCGACCACCACCGCGCGGGCGGGTTCCACGTGGAGGCGGCGCGCGGCTTCCAGGAAGGGGTCGGGGGCGGGCTTGCCCCGGAGGCCGAGTTCGGCGGCGTCGACGCCGTCGACCTTGGCATCGAAGAGATCGCCGATACCGGCCCGCGCCAGGATGGCCGCGCCGCTCTTGCTGGCGGTGACCATGGCGGTGCGAAAGCCGTGGGCGCGCAATTGGCGGATCAGGACGATGGTGCTGTCGTAGACCGCGACGCCCTCTTTTTCCAATACTTCCAGGAACATGCGGTTCTTGCGGTTGCCGAGCCCGCAGACCGTGTCCCGCGCCGGCGGATCGGCGGGATCGCCGTAGGGCAGATCGATGCCGCGCGCGGCCAGAAAGCTTTGCACGCCGTCGTAGCGCGGCTTGCCGTCCACGTAGCGCCGGTAGTCGGTGTCGATGTCGAAGGGGCGGAAGGGTTCGCCGCGGGCGGCGGCGCGGCGCTGCAGGAAGTCGTCGAACATGGCCTTCCAGGCGGCGGCGTGGACCCGGGCGGTCTGGGTGATGACGCCGTCCAGGTCGAAGATGACGGCGTCGAAGCGCCGGCGAGACAGGGTGAGTGCGGCTGCGTTCATGCCGGTCTCCTGGCGGATCAGGTTGCGCCGGCGGGGCGGCGCGACAGCAGTTGGGCGTTGATGGCGACGATGACGGTGCTGGCCGACATGAGCACCGCGCCCATCGCCGGGCTGAGCAGGATGCCCCAGGCGGCGGCCACGCCGGCGGCGAGCGGAATGGCAAAGGCGTTGTAGCCGGTGGCCCACCAGAGGTTCTGGACCATCTTGCCGTAGGTGCGGCGCGACAGCTCCAGGATGGCGGCCACGTCGCGCGGGTCGTTGCGCACCAGCACGATGTCGGCGGACTCCACCGCCACGTCCGTCCCGGCGCCGATGGCGATGCCCAGATCCGCCTCCACCAGGGCCGGCGCGTCGTTGACGCCGTCGCCCACCATCGCCACGGTCAGCCCGCGACCGCGCACTTCCTTGATCTTGACCGCCTTCTGCTCGGGCAGGACCTCGGCGAAGTAGTCGTCGAGCCCGAGCTCCTGCGCCACCGTTTTGGCCACCGCGCGCGCATCGCCGGTCAGCATCATGCACTGGATGCCCATGGCCTTGAGCCGCTGGACCGCCTCGCGCGACTCGGGCCGCACCACGTCCGCCAGGGCGATGGCGGCCGTCACCCGCTCGTCCACCAGGAGATAGACCACCGTCTTGCCCTGCTCGGCCAGCGCGTCGATGCGCGGGTCGTCGACGGCCAGGCGCTGCTCGCGCAGGTAGCCGGGGCTGACCACGCGCACGAGCCGCCCCGCCACCCGGGCCTCGGCGCCGCGCCCCGGCAGGTTGCGGAAATCCGTGATCTCCGGCAGCGCCAGGCCACGCTCTCGCGCCGCCTGCGTGATGCCGGCGGCGATGGGATGCTCCGAGTGGCTTTCCAGGGCGGCGGCCAGGCGCAAGCTGGCGTTGTCGTCCAACTCGTCCAGCGGCACCACGTCGCTGACGCCGAAGCGGCCTTCGGTGAGGGTGCCGGTCTTGTCGAAGACCACCGCCTGCAGGTTGCGGGCGCGCTCGAAGGCGGCGCGGTCGCGGATCAGCAGGCCGTGGCGGGCGGACAGGGTGGTGCTCACCGCCACCACGAGCGGCACCGCCAGGCCCAGGGCGTGGGGGCAGGCGATGACCATGACCGTGACCGCCCGTTCCATGGCGAAGGCGAAGTCGCCGCGCAGCAGCAGCCAGGCGGTCACGGTCAGGGCGCCGCCGACGAGGGCGATCAGGGTCAGCCAGACGGCGGCGCGGTTGGCCAGGTCCTGGGTGCGGGAGCGCGATTCCTGCGCCTTGCGCACCATGTCGATGACCTGGGCCAGGTAGGTCTTCTCGCCGGTCTTGCGGATTTCGATGGTGATGGCGCCCTCGCCGTTGACCGCGCCGCCGATCACCTCCGCGCCTTCGCCCTTGTCCACCGGCTTGGACTCGCCGGTGAGCATGGATTCGTTCAGGCTGCTGCGGCCGGCAATGATGATGCCGTCCGTGGGGACCTTCTCGCCCGGCTTGACGAGCACCCGGTCACCCATGCTCAGCGCGGTAACCGGCACGTCCTCGGTGCCGCCTTCGGGCGTGAGCCGGTGGGCCTCGGCGGGCAGCAGCCGGACCAGGGCCTCCAGCGCCCCGGAGGCGCCCATCACCGAGCGCATCTCGATCCAGTGGCCGACCAGCATGACGTCGATGAGCGTGGCCAGCTCCCAGAAAAAGCCCATGCCGGGCAGGCCGAAGGCCACCGCTGTCGAGTAGAAGTAGGCGGCGCTGATGGCGACGGCAATGAGCGTCATCATGCCGGTCTGGCGCTTGCGCAGCTCGTCGATGAAGCCAGTCAGAAAGGGCCAGCCGCCGTAGAAGTAAACGATGCTCGACAGCAGGAAGAGCACGTAATGATGGCCGGGGAAGACCAGCGGCTGGCGCAGGCCGAAGAGCTCCCAGAAGCCCGGCGAGAGGAGCAGGATGGGGAAGGTCAGGACGAAGGACACCCAGAAGCGTCGGCGGAAGTCCGCGACCATGTGGGCGTGGTCGTGGCCATGTGCTTCGTGGGTGCCGGCCGCGGGAGCGGCGGTTGCGTGGACATGGCTAGATTGTTCGTGCGCGTGTGCATGTGCCATGGAAAGCTCCTTGTGGAAGATGCGTCGGCGCTGCGTCAGATGCTGCCCCATGGGTGGCGGAACGACGCGGCGATTTGCCCCCCTGTGTCGGTTTAGAGCCCGCTTCAATAGACCCGTTCCACGTCCGGCGACACAAGATCGGCGGCGGGGCAGGCGGCTCGCCGTTGGGATTGGCAGCGGTTGCGCAAGCGCTGTTTCTCGCCAGCGGATCGCGGCTCAGCGGTAGAGATCCCGTCGCGTCAGGGGTACCGGGCACTGCCCGGAGGCGCGCTTGGCGGCCACGATCTGATAAACGCCGGTGCCGCCCTCTTCGAAGGTCAAGGCGCAGGCGGTCATGTACAGGCGCCAGACCCGGTAGGTCGCCTCGCCGACATGGCGCAGGGCTTCCTCCCGCCGGCTTTCCAGCTGTTGCACCCAGTGCCGCAGGGTCATGGCGTAGTGGGGCCGCAGCCCTTCGACGTCCAGGATTTCGAAGCCGGACTGCTCCATCACGCGCTGGATATTGCTCATCCGGTCCAGTTCCCCGTTGGGAAAGACGTAGCGATTGATGAAGGTAGTCGACACGGACTTTTGCCAGCCCTCGCTGCTGTGGGTGATGCCGTGATTCAGAAACAGGCCGTTGGGCTTGAGCAGACGCTGGACGGTGTTGAAGTACAGCGGCAGGTTCTTGAGGCCGACGTGTTCGAACATGCCCACGCTGACGATCTTGTCGAAGACGGCCTCGCCCGCGAGATCCCGATAGTCCTTCAACTCCACACTGACCCGGTCGGTCAGCCCCTCCTCCCGAATCTTGTGCAGGCAGTGTTCGTACTGGTTGCGGCTCAGTGTGATGCCATGCGCTCGCACGCCGTGGTGCCTGGCCGCCCAGTAAATCAGTGCGCCCCAGCCGCAGCCGATATCCAGCAGGCGTTCGCCCCGGCGCAAGCGCAGCTTGCGGCAAATGTATTCCAGCTTGTTGCTCTGGGCTTGGTCCAGGCTTTCTGCTTCGTGCTCGAAGTAGGCGCAGGAATAGACCATCTGCGTATCCAGCCACAATGCATAGAAGGCATTGGAGACATCGTAGTGGTAAGCAATGGCTTGACGATCGCGATCTTTGCCGTGCCATGCCGCCCATCGCGCCCCGGGCGCGCGTTGCCGGTCCGGCGGAGTGTTGCCGGCCCTGGCCGCGCCGCTCGCCAGCAGCGCAGCGAGCAGCAAGGCCGCCTTGTCGGCAGGAGAGAGGGTCAGGGATTGCAGGTAGTCCTTGATCTGCAACGCGGCGTAGAGGTCGCCTTCCACATCCACTTGGTTGCGGAAGTAGGCCTCCGCCAGTTGCAGCGGGCTGCGGTGCAGCATCAAGTCGCGGTACGCGCGTCGATCATGAAAAACCAAGGTGAACGCGGGCGGTCCCTCGCCCATGTGGAACGTGCGGCCGTCCCATAGGCGCAGCGCCAAGCTGCCGGGATATGCCTGAAACACGTGGGCCAGGATGCGCTCAAACCGGCGTGCGCCGGTATCGGTGAAATAGGAGATACCCATCAGATCCTCCTAGTGACGTGATGCTCGCCTGGCATGGACCAGCCGCATCCGGCAGGCATGTACCTGCCGGATGCGGACTGCTTACGGCATGGCCGGCGACGTGCCGCGCATCTGCTGCATTTGCTGGCGCATTTGCTGCATCTGCTGCTGCATGGCCGGATCTGCCATCATGCCCTGACCCATCATTCCGGACATGTTGTTCATCATCTGCGACATGGTGCGCATGCGCTCGGCCATCTGGCGCTGCATGGCGGGGGTCACGTTGCCCTGGCCCATCTGCCCCGCCATCTGCTGCATCATGGCGGACATGTCCTGCATCATGCCGGACATCTGTTGGGCGCCCGGGCCCATGCCCTGCTGGCCGCCCATGCCGCCTGCCTGGCTGCCGGCCATGCCCGGTCCCATGCCGCCTGCCTGGGTGCCGGCGCCCATGCCTCCCGCCCCCATGCCCCCCATCGTGCCCTGGGGGCCGGTTTGCGCGCAGGCGGGCAGGGCGACCAGGCTGCTGGCCAGCAGTGCCATCCGGATCAACGTCAGTTTGCTTTCCTGCATTTTCCGCTCCTTTGGGGAAGCTTCCCCGCTTGGGTTGAACACCATGACATCTCAAGATGTGGACCACAGCTCAGAGTTTGCCCGACCGCAGGATGGCCACCGCCCACCACAGGCCCAGCGCGCTGGCGAGCAGGTAGCCGACCAGGCCCAGCAGCGGGATGCCGCGGTAGTGCGGCCCGCTGTGGAAGGCCATGACCAGCGAGGAACCGATCAGGAGCGCGGCGATGATCAGGCTCAGGCTCAGCCGGTTGCCGGCCCGGTCGATATGCTGCTGGACCTCGTCGAGTTGTTCGTGGCGTAGCCGCAGCGCCAGATCTCCCTGTTCCCACTGGCGCAAACCGCGCAGGAATGCGTCCGGTCCGCCCGACAGCGTGCCGCGCAAGGTGCTGAGAAAGCGATAGCCGCCCAGGAGATCGTTCGCCTGGGGCATGCCCGGCAGCCACTGCCGCCCCAGTAGTTGCGGCACATAGGCCTGGAAGGCGGCGAGCATGTTAAAACGGGGATCCAGGCTGCGGGCGACGGATTCCACCGTGACGAAGGCCTTGAAGGCGAGCAGGTACTGCGGCAGCACGCGGATACGGTGGCGCCGTCCCAGGCGGATGAACTGATTCAGGATTTCCGCGAAGGAGGCTTCCCGGGCCGCGACCGCGTAGTACTGTTCCAGCAATTCGCCCAGGTCGCGGGTGAAGGCGGCCCGGTCCACGCCGGGCGCACCGCCGCCCATGGCCAGATAGGTGTCGGCCATCCAGGCCGGGTCGCGGGCCACGAGGGACAGCAGCAACTGGCCGAGCTGCACCTGATCGCCCGCCGACAGCCGGCCGACGATGCCGAAATCATGGAAGCACAGGCGGCCATCGGCCAGGACGAAGAGGTTGCCCGGATGGGGATCGCCGTGGAAGAAGCCCTGCTCGAAGATCTGCACGAGGTACAGGCGGACCAGCGTGTCCGCCAGGCGCTGCCGCGACTCGGGCGCGGGCGGGCAGTCCGGGCCGATCTTGCAGCCCGGACTGCGTTCCATGGTCAGAACGCGCTGGCTGGACAGATGCCAGAAGACTTGGGGGATGTAAATCGCCGGCTCTTGGGCGAAAAGCTCGCGGAAGCGCTCCGCGTTGTGCCCTTCGCGCCGGAAATCCAGCTCCCGCGTGATGGTGTCGGCGAAGTCCTCCACCAGGGTCACCGGCTCGTAGCGCCGGATTTCGGGCAGGTGGCGCTGGGCCAGGCGGGCGATGAAGAACAGGATCTCCAGATCGGTCCGGATCACCTGCTCGATGTCGGGCCGCTGCACCTTGACCACGACTGCCGTGCCGTCGTCCAGCACGGCGCCATGGACCTGGGCCATGGACGCTGCCGCCAGGGGCGCATCATCGAAGCGGGCAAAGAGCTGGCTTGCAGGTTGCCCCAGGGTCTCCTGGATGAGTTGGTGCGTCGTCGCGGCGGGGAAGGGCGGCACGGCGTCCTGCAGCTTTTGCAGTTCCTGGATCACCTCGTCCGGGAAGAGGTCCTGCCGCACGCTGAGCATCTGGCCGAACTTGACGAAGGCCGGGCCGAGCGCTTCCAGGGTCCGGCGCAGGCGCTCAGCTTCGCTCGTGGCCGCTGTTGCCGCTGCCTTCTCACCGGGTAGGTGCGCCTGCAGGTGCATGCGCTCCAGATAGTGCCGCCAGCCCATCTCCGCGGCCACGCGCAGGATGTGCGCCAAGCGCCCCAGGTCGCGCAGGGGAAGATGCCGCCTGGCCAGCCGCTCGCTATCCACCTATTCCACCTCGCCGATCTCGCGCGTGAAAAGGACCGCTTGCGGCTGCGTCCGCCCCGGCTGCAGCACCGTGACGCGGATGCGGTAGCGCCCCGGCATGTCGAAGCGGAAATACCCGCTGTAGTCGCTGAGCCCGGTGGTGGCCATGGGCGACAGGCGCTTGCGCTGCTTATTGCGCAGCGGGTCTTCGACCTCCGCCGTGACATGCGCGTTGCGGATCGGGGTGCCGCTGCGGGCGTCCGCCAGACTGACCACCAGGTGCTGCCGCCCGCGTTGCACGAGAGGCCGGCCGTGGGCCGCCGTGCCCGGTTCCGTCTGGCGCGCCGCGCGGGCCGGGCTCAGGCCGATGCGGACGGTGAGGCCGTCCACCGTTTTTTCGTGCTCGTGGGGCGCACCGGACTGCGGGCCGGGCTGCCCCTTGGCTGCCCAGAGGGCGGCGGGCGCGCTCAGGCAGAGGAGCGACAGGCAAGTCGCAACGATGCGGCCATGGTGTTTTGAATGGATGCTCATGACTTTTCTCCTGTCTTTACTCTGGGCATGCCGACTGGTTCACGGCCGCTGTCAGCGTCCGAATGCTTGGCGCATGTAATCGAGCACCTGCCGTATGTCCGTCTCGGTCAAATTCGGGTTGCCGCCCTTGGGCGGCATGGCCAGAGGCGCCCCGGGACGCTGGACGCCCGCAGTAATGCTTCGGATCAGTTCGGCGTCAGATTTGGCTAGCGGTCCGTTCGCACGGGTGAGGTCCGGTACACCCGGCAATGCTCCCTTGCCGTCCGCACCGTGGCAGGCCAGACAGGTTTGCGTGTAAACCGCTTTGCCGGGATGGACACCCGTGGTTGGTGCTGTCGGAATCGGTGCGACCGGCGCGGAGGGCTGCTGTGCCGGGCTGTTGCTGGCTTGCAGGAATGCCAGGATATCGCGCGTCTCCTGGCCGGTCAGGCCGGCCCGCACGCGCATGTGGGCCATGATCGCCCGCCACTGGTCATCCCGGAATTCCGCAGGTTCGCGCATGTTGTGGCAGCGATCGCAACTGTTGGCCCAGGCTACGGCCCCGCGAGCGACGCTGGCCGTGTCGGCCTGCGGTTGGGCCGCCGTGCCGCGGGGCGGCAGCCCCGCCAGCAGGGCCGTTGCGCTAAGCGCCGTCAGGAGACCCCGTACCCACTGGTGTATACGCATGCGCCGTGCCTCCTCAAAAACCGTAGGCCAGTTGACCGAGCCAACGGTTGGCGTCCAGGGGGGTGCCCGGTAACCCGTCATTGAATTCGTAGGCCAGCTTGGCAATTACGTTGGGAGCGAACAGGTAATTGAGTCCCAGAGCCCACTGTCTTTGCGCCTGACTGGCGCGTGGTGAAGTGAAATCGCCATAGCGCAGCACGCCTTCCCAGCGTGGCGAGAAAAAGCGGTAGGCGCCTTGCACGTACCAAGCCCGCCAGGTGCCGCCTGCCGGCGCGATGCTGGCGGGCTGATCGCCGATCCGCTGTTGAATGAATTCGCCGCGGAGATCCAGGTTGTGCCAACGGTACGCGAAATCCGCCCCCCACACGTCGTAGGCGCGCGAAGGCTCGCGCCCAGCCTCGGTCGCGACGGCCGCATCCCCGGTGGCGGCGGATAGGCCGATTTCCAGTTTCGTCAACGGCAACACGCCGATGCGGCCACCCCACACCTTGCTGCCGTCTGCGTCCCTGGCAAAGCCCTCCGTCTCGACCCCATGGAGTTCACCGTCCTCCGCCTCCAATTCGGGGCCGTTGCCCACGTAAACGGCGTAATTTGCTTTCATCTGACCCAAGGGCACTGCGCCCCGGGCCTGCAAGCCAATCTCCGCCTGGGGGGCGGCGCCGTCATGGCCGAAACCGGGCGGGACGGAGGGCAGCTTGTTGATCCAGGCCGGGTGCAGGTTCTGTCGGAACTGGCCCAAGGGGCTCAGGAACTTGCCGCCGGAAAGCGTCAGGTAATCGTTGAGGAATAGATCCAAGGTGGTGTACTCGAGATTGAGCTCCGTCTCGCCGTTTTCCTGGACAGCGATCTCGAGCTCCGCTTCCCAGAGCAGCAGGTCATTGTAGAGAAAGTGGAAAATGGGATTGAAGTTAGCCACGTTGAAAGCACCGGTCCCGTTATCGCGGTCGGTGTAGCCGACCGCGGCGTAACCGGCGAGATGCGACACTGATGTGGCGGTCTGCCATTCCGGTGGTGCCGGTGTGACTTGCGGGATTGGTTGCTGTGAAAGCTGTGCTGCTGGTGTGGCGACCGGCGCCTGCGCGGCTGTCGGGTTGGTTGTCTTGATCTGCGCGCGCAGCTCGGCCAGCTCTTGCCTCAACGCATTCACTTCGGCTTTCAGCGCTTGCAGCTCTGTCTCGTCAGCCGCAGCTGGTTTGCCGAGAGCCAGCCCCAAGGCCAGAAGCGCTGCCGTTCGTGTGGTCATTGCCTCCATTGTCACGCCTCCATTTGCGCGCTGTCCAAGTTGCCGTGCCTCAATGGCGTTGAGCGCTCATGCATTCACACCCCGCCCCCGTTGCGGTAGTGGATTTCCGCTCTGTGGCTCACTGCGTGAGATCTCTTTTCTTTCGCTCGAACTCCTGCTGGTCGATTTCGCCGCGCGCGTAGCGCTGCTTGAGCACCTCCAGTGCCGACGCATCCGCAGGCGAACCGCGTCGCCTGATATTGCCAGCGATTAGCCAGACCACCACACCAACGATCGCCGCCCAGAAGATCAGCATGAGCAGCCAGCCACCGGCTCCCATGCCCCATGTGTTCCAGTGACCATCCCAGTAGCGCATCATCAAGTGACTCCTTATGGTGCCAAGCAGTTAATGAATGGCGGCTCAGTGGTTCGCGGGCGCGCCAGCGAGTTGCTGCTGCCGGGTCCAGATATCGTCGGACCATAGGCTCTGGATGTAGCGCAGCACGGCCAGGCGCTCGGCCTCGCTGAGCTCATCGCCCAAGGGTTGCATGCCGCTTTGTCGCCCATGGTCGATGCCGCTCATCATGCGTAGCAAGGCTTGGTCCGTGTGCTGCCAGGCATGAGCCGCGCCATTCAGCGGCGGTGGGGGCTCTTTCCCGTCTGGCCGGCGCTGCTGCCAGTTGGATGCCCCCTCGGCGGCAAATCCATGGCAACTCGCGCAACGGGCCAAAAACAATTCCCGCCCGCGCACAACGGTAACCGGATCGAAGCCGCGCTGTTCGATGCGCTGACGATAGGTGCGGGCATCCACGTCAACCCCGGCTTTGACCGGATCCGAGAGAATCGCGTCCACCTGGGCGGCCGAGAGCGTGTCGCTCCCGCTTGTCGGCGGCCTACGCTCGCAGGCGGCCATCATCATGAAGATGAGCAGGGTAAGGCAGGCCAAGCCGGTGCTCGTCAAATAGCGTTGGCGATGATTCAGCGCAGAAAAGCGGCGCTGATTCGGGGCGTGCTCCGATGCCGGATGCGGAGTTCCAAATGCCAGTAACTTGGCGGCGAAAAAGGCGATGATGGACATATCTCCTCCATGGGCAATTCTCCAGGCACGCTGAAAGCGTGCAGGATCAGCACCAGGAGGAGATCAAATCAGGAGGCGAATGCTGGAGAGTAAGGGCGCGGCTGTACGGGGTGGGGGTGGTGCTCCGGCGTGGATGGAGCGGCCGCCTGTCTGCCCAGCAACGGCGGGCAGCAGCATAGCCATGGCAGGCGCCGGGGGCGGGAGTGTGTTCTTGTCCAGGTGCAGGGCGTGGCCGTCGGCGGCCAGATCAGGCAGGTTGCAGCGCGCCGGTGTGGTGTCGCCATCGTGGCAGCAGTCTGGCGCCGGGGCGTGGTCGTGGCAGGCGGGCGCGGCGGTCGTGCCCGGTGGGGCAGCGGCCAGGGACTTGGCCAGTACCGCGCAGGGCTGGAAGGCGGCCACCATGATGACCGTCAGCCACAATCCCAACAGGCTGGCGGACAGTTTACGCAATCGGTGGGACGCGAAGATGGCACGCATGGGATCAAATTAGACCCGGGTATCCGCTGTGTCAACCGGCAGGACACCGCCCAAAGTCTGAGATCGAGCCTGGGGATGGCCAGCGCTGACTCGTCCTGACAGAAGCCAGCCCCGGCGATTGCCGGGGCTGGCTGGTCTGGGGTGCTGGCTCTAGGGCTCGACGGCCGCGCCTGGTTTCCGCTCAGGACTGGCGCTGGATGCTCAGGTTGTTGAGCAGCTGGCGTTGGGGGATGTAGTCGATCCGGTACCAGTCGCGCAGCCAGGTGCGCAGTTCCTGGATTTCGGCGGCTTGGTCGTTGATGATGTTCAGGCCCATGTCCACCAGCGGCGCATGCGCGAAGCTGGGCAGGGCCAGCACGGTCATTTCGATGGCCATCCAGTGATGGTCGCTCATCTCGCGCATGAACGTTTTCTCGAAATCCGCGCCGTTCAGGGCATCCAGCTCGCGCAGCATCTGCTGGTCGGCGGGGGACATGCGCGG
>NZ_AUIS01000036.1:2500-17496 GCF_000423825.1 Thermithiobacillus tepidarius DSM 3134 | reverse complement strand
AGGCGCCGACAGCGCAACGGTAAACTCCCGTCGGTCGTTTTGCCGCTCACGGCGTTCGCTTTCGCTGCGCTCACGAAACTTCGCTGCGCTCGTTTTGCCGCGCCCGGGGTTCGCGCGGCGGCAGCGGCACGGCGCAAGCGATCCGCTTGTCGCCTCCGAGCGTAGGAGCGGGCTTGCCCGCGATGGATGCCGCGCGTCGGTGGCGGTGTTGCGGGCCAGCCCGCCTCACGCGCGTTGGGATGGGGCAGCTTGGGCTGAGCGCCGCAAAGCCCAACCGCTCTGGCGTTAAAGCGGTTGCGCCGGGAGCCGGGATCCCCGCGTGACACGCGCTGCCTCCCCGCAGCCCCGGCGCGGTGCGGCGAGACAACGGGGGAATGGCAAAAACCCAACACCTGTTGGGCTTCGTTGCACTCAGCCCAACCTACCATCTGCACTGCGGGGCAGGCTGTGCGCACACCCAGGCACCCTCTCCCTGCGGGAGAGGCCGGGTGAGGGGCCAGCAGGGCGAGCGCCCGGTCATCACCCTGGGACCAAGCGGCTGGCCCAACCGTAGGAGCGGGCTTGCCCGCGATGGCTGGCCAATCGGCACAGTGGATCGCGGGCAAGCCCGCTCCTACGAGCCAGGATGCCGGCCCGCCAGGATTTGGCACGGCACCGCAGCCGCCCGGCATACTCGCTCCCGCCGGGCGCGGGCAGGGTGAAGGCCGATAGGGCGGGCGCCCGGCCATTGCCTCTGGGCCGCGTTGCCGCCTCCACCCGTGGGAGCGGGCTTGCCCGCGATGACTTGCTTATCGGCACAGTGGATCGCGAGCCAGCTCGCTCCGACGGGCTTGGTGCATCGCTGATCGGTATGTCGGGCTTGCGAGATCGTCCAGCCGCTCCAATCTCAGCACTCAGCACTCAGCACTCAGCACTCAGCACTCAGCACTCGCCTGATCACTTCCCGCCAATTCGCCCCCGGATGAATGACCCCGAGCGGTATTGCATGGCGGGCGCCGGTGGCGCTGGGCAGGTTGCCGGGCAGGCCCTGCAGGGTGCGCAGCCCCAGCCAGGCAAAAGCCATGGCTTCCAGCGCTTGGCTGGGAATGCCGCTCACCGTGTCCCCCTTCTGGATTTTGACTTCTGGCAACGCTTTTTGCAGCGCCGCCATCAATGCTGGGTTTTCCGCGCCGCCGCCGAAGACCAGCATGTCTTCCGCTCCCGGCGTCCAGCGACGCACCGCCAGGGCCACGGACTCGGCCGTGAGGGCCGTCAATGTGGCCATGAGGTCCGGACCGCTTCCGGGCCGGTTTGCCCAAGGCCTTTCCAGGAATGCTTCGTCGAAGAGTTCGCGCCCCGTGCTTTTGGGCGGCGGCGCCTGAAAATAGGGCATTTCCAACCACTCCCGCAGCGCGGGCGCGTGGACCTGGCCTTGGCGGGCGATGGCGCCATCCTCGTCGTATTGGAGCTGAGCCTGGCTGAGCCGCCGTGCCAAGGCATCCATGAGCACGTTGCCGGGTCCGGTGTCGAAGGCCACCGGCGGGCGCCCGTCGCCGTGTCCGGGAAGCCAGGTCAGGTTGGCCATGCCGCCGAGATTGAGGATGATGCGCGGCTGTGTTCCTTGGAACAGGGCCTGATGGAAGGGCGGCACCAGCGGGGCGCCCTGGCCGCCCGCGACCACGTCCCGCGGCCGGAAATCGGCGACGGTGGTGATGCCGGTTTCCTCGGCCAGCACGTCGGCCCAGCCGATCTGCAGGGTGAAGCCGGCCGGCCCGTCCGGCTGGTGCCGAATGGTCTGGCCGTGGCAGCCGATGAGGTCGATCTCGGCAGCCGCCATGCCGCTGCGTTCGATCAGCTCCCTGGCCGCCGCCGCGTAGATGTGCCCCAGCCGGCGGGCGCATCGGCCCATGGCGTTGATTTCGTCCGTTGCCGGCTGGTTCAGGGCCAGCACGGCTTGGCGCAGGTCATGCGGGTAGGGGGTGGCGTGGTGGTGCAGGAGGGCGATGCTCTGCTCCTCCAGGCGGAGCAGGGCGCAGTCGACGCCGTCGGCGCTCGTTCCCGACATGATGCCGATGGCGTGCCAGATCGGCATGACCGAGTCCTAGCGCATGGCCACTTGGGTAGTGGCGTTCAGCTGGTCCAGGAGCGCGGTGTACTCCGCCGCCTGCTGACGGAACGCGGTGCGGTATTCGGGCGGCAGGGGGTTGGCGCCCGGCAACGCCACCGTCAGCGGGTCGCGCGCCACGCCATCCCAGCGGAGCTCGTAATGGAGATGCGGCCCCGAGGCCAAACCGGTCTGGCCGACGTAGCCGATGACTTGCCCCAGCTTGACCTTGACGCCGGGCCGGATGCCTTTGGCGAAACGCGACAGATGGCCGTAGGCCATGGAAATGTGCTGGTTGTAGCGCAGCACGATCAGGTTGCCGTAGCCGCCCTGCGGGCCCGCATGCACGACAGTAGCATTGGCGGTTGCCACCACCGGCGTGCCGGTCGGCGCGGCATAGTCCACGCCCTTGTGAGCGCGCCATTTGCCCAGCACCGGGTGGAGGCGGGCCTTGCTGAAGTAGGAGCTGATGCGCGCCACGGCAACGGGGGTGCGGATGAAGGCGCGTTCGGTCAGCTTACCCTTGGGGTCCACGTATTTGATGGTCCCGTCCGGGAGCTGGAAGCGCATGAGGCGGTGGGATTCGCCATTCAGCAGGAACTCCGCCGCCAGGATGTCGCCGTCCTTCACTTTGCGGCCTTCGTTGTATTTCGCTTCGTGGATGACCGTGAGCTTGGCGCCGGGATGGATGTCCTGGGCGAAGTCGATGTCGTAGCGGAAGATTTTGGCGAGTTCCAGGATGGTGGCGTCGGATAGCCCGGCCCGCTGGCCGTCTCCGAAGAGGGAGTCCTGGATGTCGACCACCGTGCTGACTTTGCGGATTTCCAGCGGCCGCTCTTTCACGCGGGCGGAAAAGTGGTCGGCTTTCGCTTCGATCATGAGGGTTTTCTCGGCATCGATGCGATAGCGGATTTTTTCAAGCCGGTTGTCGTCGCTCGTCAGAATGGCCAGCTCATCACCGGGCTTGAGCTTTCTCAGGGAGTAGACCTCCCTGCTGGCCTGGGCCACCGGGATGGCCTCCTGCGGATCGATGCCCATGCGCGCGAAAATGGTGGAGAGCGTGTCGCCCTCGTTCACGGTGAAAAGCTGCCAGTCGGGCAGTTTGATCTTGGGGGCATGCAGCTTGGCTTCTTTGGCTGCGGAGTTGGCGGCGTCGGACGGAAGGTTGTCGGGCAGGGAGGGCAGGGCGAGCGGCTTTACCGCCAGTTCCGTGATGGCCGGCGTCGGTGTCTTGTAGGCGTTGCCCGAGAGGGTGTGGCCCAGGCCGAAGGCCACCGCCAGTACGCCGAGGCTCAGCAGGGCTTTGCGCCGATGTTTGCTGCGGGTCTGGGACCTTTGTGATTGGAATTCAAAGTCGCGTAGGCTGGGGTCGTGTCTCGCCATTGGGTTCTCCAGGATTTTGCATGGCTGCTTGGTGCTGTGAGACTTTTGTCGGATGGCACGAACTTTGAAAAAGCTAACCTATATGGGTGGGTAAATCAAGTTTTTTGATGGCTTTTGGCGTTTGTTCTTCACTTTTTGTGAATGGGTTGATGCCTATAAACAACAAAAATCTTGGTTCGGTGTTGCATATTAGCAATTAACGATGCATTGCAAGAAATTCTTTGCGATTCCTGTCAATTGAGCAAAAACGCGGTGGCCAGCGCCAGGAAGGTAAAGAAGGCGGTGATGTCCGTGGCGGTGGTGACCAGGCCGGAGGCGAGGGGCGGATCCAGGTCGAGGCGGCGCATGGCCAGGGGGATGACGGCGCCGACCAGGCCGGCAATGACCAGGCTGATCAGCATGGCAATGGCGATCAGCAGGCCCAGGCGCGGATCGTCGAAGCGCCACCAGGTCAGGGCCGCCAGGGCGGTGCCGATGATGACGCCGTTGAATAGCCCGATGGTGGCCTGTCGCGCGATGGTGCGCAGCCCGAGATTGAGATCGATCTGCCCCAGGGCGATGCCGCGCACCACCACGGTGAAGGTCTGGATGCCGCCGACTCCGCCCACGTTGGCAATGATGGGCATCAGGACGGCCAACGCCGCCATGCGGCTGATGCTGTCCTCGAACAGGCCGACCACCAGGGAGGTGATGGTCGACAGGGCCAAGTTGAGCATGAGCCAGCTCGAGCGCTTGGCCACAGTGCGGCTGATCACCTCGTTGAGATCGCTGCCTTCGCTCAGGTTGGCCAGGCGGTACAAGTCCTCGGTGGCTTCTTCCTCCAGTACGTAGAAGATGTCGTCGGCGGTGATGCGGCCCAGGATGTGGCCGCTTTCGTCCACGACGGGCATGCTGGCTAGGTTGTGCTGCTTGAAGAGCTGGGCCACGGTTTCCTGGTCGACGTCGGGGGTGACGCTGATTGGGGCAGTTTCCGCCTCTTCGATGACCGGCTGCTCCGGGTCCATGCGCAGCAGCTGGAACAGGCTGATCACGCCGTTGAGCACGCCGCGGTTGTCCACCAGATAGATGTCGTGGATGTCCTCCAGGTCCTGCGCGGCCCGGCGCAGCTTTTCCAGCACGCGGCGCACGCGCCACTTGGCGGGCACCGAAAACAGTTCCGATTGCATGATGCCGCCGGCGCTGTTCTCCGGGTAGCGCAGCAGGCCGCGCACCTGCGCCTGGTCTGCATGCGGCAGGAAGGCCAGCAGCTCCTGGCGGCGCTCCTCCTCGTCGAGCCACTGCAGCACGTCCGCGGCATCGTCCGAGTCCATCAGGGCGAGAGCGGCACCCAGGCGCTGATCGGGCAGGGTGTGCAGCAGCTCGCGAGCCACCGCCTCGTCGGCGAGGGGCAGCAGTTCCGCCAGGGTGTCCTCGTCCAGCAGCGGATAAACGGCGCGCCGCTCCGCCGGCGACAGCAGGTTCAGCAGCAACAGGATGTCGCGGGGATGATGATCCTCGATCAGCGCCCGCAGGGTATCCTGCTCGTGGTTGTCCAGGGCCGTCTGGACGCGCTCGAGATAGCTCCTGGAGATGCTGACCTTCGCCGAGTTGTCTAGCGCCATGCTTCCTCCCCGCTCTTGGCGAGGGCATCATCTGGTTATCGGCTGGCTTTGTCAAACCGCTGTTCTACGCTTCTTCCATGGAACGTTTCTTGTATGAAAATTTCCAATGGATAACCTCTTCAAGGAATAGTCGCCATGAAGTTGCGGAGCAAGCTGTTCATCATTTTGGCGCTGGCGAGTGTGTTGCCCCTGCTGTTGGTGCTGGGCTTGGTGGTGAGTCAGAGCGCCAAGCGGCTGGAAGCCCAGGCGCGGCATGAGATCCGCGCGGCGCTGGATCAGAGCATCCAGGATGCGCGGGCGGAGTTGGCCGCGGATCAGTCCATGGTTCGGGCCCTGGCCACGGTGCCCACCTTCGGCGACTTCGTGCGCGTGATGGGCGGCCGGAACCCTGCCGCTTACCGGCAACAGGCGCAGCGCATCACGAATTTCATGCTCAAGTACCAGTTGAGCCAGCCTGGGATCCAAGCCATTCGTATTCTGGATACCAGTGGGGTGACGCTGCTTAAGGTCAAGGAAGGCAAGGTCGTGACCCCGGAATATACCCTGCCCGACGGACGTCCTTATATCGCCAACGTCGGTATCCAGCCCTTCTTCCGTTGGGCGCGTGACAACCTGCAGCCTGGGCAGTTGGCCATGTCCCGCTTCGAAATGGGACAGGAGGGGCCGAGCGAGGATTTTTGTCCGCCCATGATTCGTTACATGATCCCCTTGAGCGTGCGCGGAGAGGTCCGGGCTTATTTGGCTGTGAACACTTGGGGCAAGCGCTTCGACGACTTTTTCTCGCGGGTGGTCAGCTCCAGCGAAGGCAAGGTCTTCGTGGCCGAGATCAATGCCGTCGACCGGTCCCGGGATGGCGTTTTCCTCTACCATCCCGACCTGCGCATGCGCTTCGCCGATCAGACCGGGGCGCCATACCGCTTTACGACCGAGTTCAGCCCCGAGCTGTGGCGGCAGGTGCAGGCGCATCGCGAGGGCACGATGCGGCTGCCCGGCGGCAAGGATCTGCTTTTCTTTCGCCACTTCAGCCCGGGCGGCATGGACAACCCGTCCTGGGTGGTTGCCACGCGGGTCTCGCGGGATGCCCTGCTGGCGCCGGTGGAGGAAATGCGGCGCAGCATTCTGGGCATGGCGGCCTTGCTGCTGGTGGCCAGCCTGGTGCTGTCGCGCTGGCTGGCCAAGCAATTGGCCGAGCCCATTCAGTTTCTGGCCGCCAAGCTGAAGGGCTACGCCGATGGCGAGCGTAACTTTCCGTTGCCGGCGCGTCGTGGCGACGAGTTGGGGCTGCTCACCCAGGCTTTCAATTACATGGTTCAACGCCTGGAGGCGACTGCCATGGATCGTGACCGGGCCGAAATCATGGCTTGCCAGGCGGCCAAGTTGGCCACCGTGGGCGAGCTGGCAGCCGGCCTGGGACATGAGATCAACAACCCGCTGAACAATATCTTGGGATTGGCGAAGCTGATGGAACGCGAGGGCGGCGACGAACTGCCCGATTGGATCAAGAACGACTTGACGACCATGCGGCGCGAGTGCGAGCGGGCGGCTGAAATCGTGCAGGGACTGCTCAATTTCGCTCGGCGCATGGAGCCGCAGTATGGGCGTTTTTCGCTCAACGCCTTGCTGGACGAGGCCTGTTCCCTGTTGCGGCGCAAGGCGCAGGCGGCGGGCGTGCGCCTGGTCGCCCGCCTGGAAGGGGATTGCCTGCTGCATGCCGACCGCAACCAGATCCTGCAGGTGCTCATCAATGTCCTGCTCAATGCCATTCAGGCCAGTCCGGCGCAAGGCGAAGTGCGCATCCATGCCGAACTGGGCGGAGACGATCTCTGGTTGCGCATCGAGGATGCCGGTCCCGGCGTCGCCGACGAACATCTGGTGCGCATCTTTGATCCCTTCTTCAGCACCAAGGCGGAAGGACAGGGGACCGGCCTTGGTCTGTCCATCAGCTTCGGCATCGTCAGGCGGCACAACGGCGATATCCAGGTGGACCGCAGTGCGGATTTGGGCGGGGCCCGGGTCACCATTCGTCTGCCGATCCGTGCGCCGGCCGACATCCCGGAGCAGTCCACCGCCATTCCATCCATCGAGGAGGCTTTGCGCCATGTCGGTTAGCCGACCCATCTTGTTCGTGGACGACGACCCGGTGGCGGCCAGCACGCTGCGTCGCTTCGGCCGTACGTTGCCCTATCCCTGCGAGGTATTCGAGGATCCGTGCGCCGCGCTGGAAGCGTTCAGCCAGGGTGGGGCCGCTCTGGTGGTCACCGATTTGCGCATGCCCGGCCTGGACGGCTTCGAGCTGCTGCACCGCTTGAAGCAGATCGATCCGGATGTCCCGGTGCTGGTGGTCACCGGCCACTCTTCGGTGGACAACGCGATCACGGCCATGAAGGTCGGCGCCACCGACTTCATCAAAAAGCCGTTCGATCTGGACGAAATGGCCCTGGTCATCGAACGGGTGCTGGAGAAGGTACGCTTGGAGCAGGAAAACGCGCTCCTGAAGCGTGCCTTGCCGGACTGGCGTCGTCAGTTGGGCATCGTGGGACAGGCGCCGGCCATGGAGCCGGTCTTTGCGCGCATACGCAAGGTCGCCGACATCTCCTGCAACGTCATCATCAGCGGCGAATCCGGGACCGGCAAGGAACTGGTGGCGCAGGCCATTCACTACAGCGGCGTCCGCCGCAACGCGCCGTTCGTGGTGATCGATTGCGGCGCCCTGTCGGATACGCTGCTGGAGTCCGAGCTCTTTGGCCACGAAAAGGGCGCCTTTACCGGCGCCACCACCCGCAAGCAGGGATTGCTGGAGGCCGCCAACGGCGGCACGGTGTTCCTGGACGAGATCTGCAATATTTCCGATGCCATGCAGATGAAGCTGCTGCGCGTCATTCAGGAGAGCCGCATCACCCGCGTGGGCGGTCTCCAGTCCGTGGCCATCGACGTGCGCTTCATCGTTGCCACCAACCGCGAGCTGGCGCAGATGGTTCAGGAAGGCGGCTTCCGCCATGACCTCTATCACCGGCTCAACGTGGTGGACATCCGCATGCCCCCGCTGCGGGAACGACGAGAGGACATTCCACGGCTCGTCGCCCACTTTCTCGTACAGGCCAATAAACAGTACGGTCGCCAGGTTCCCGGCTTCACCTCCCAGGCCATGGCCGCGCTCATGGCGGCGCCATGGCCGGGCAACATCCGCGAGTTGCGCAACGTGGTGGAGCGGGGCGTCATCCTCGCCGAGCCCGGCCGCCCGCTGGATCTGGCCGATCTGCCCGATTTCTTGCCGGTGCAGCAAGGCGCCGCCTTTGTCTTTGAGCCGCCCGTGGAGGAGTTGGTATCGCTGGCGGAAATGGAGTCCCGCTACATCGCTCACGTGCTTCAGGTGGTCGGCGGCGAGCGCAAGCGTGCCGCCGAGATCCTGGGTATCGACAAAACCACCCTGTGGCGGAAGTTGAAGGGTAATGCCGATGATAATTCCGCTTTAAACATACAGTCGTCCCGGCTCTAAATTTCTCGCTGATTGCAAAATGCAGTCACATTTTCAACCCTGGGTTGCATTATGCAATCCGGGGTTTCTGTTTTTTTAAATATTGTTTTAAATTCAATACCTTAATTTTGGAATGCTTCTTGAATAAACAGTGATAACCCGTCCTTCGATGGGCGAGTCAAACTTCATTCACCTGCTTATTTGCGAGGAGCGTCAAATGTACAAAGCCATGTTACATCCTTTCCTGGCCGCCTGCGCCCTGGTGGCTTTCGCCAGTCCTCCGGCGATTGCCGCCACGCCGGCTGCACCGGCAGCCAAAGCCGCGCCTGCCGATGATAGTCTGGCCTCTCAGAAAATCGTGCTGCAGATCAGTGACGGCAGCGCGGAAAAGCAGACGCTGGTGCTGAACGTGGCCAGCAACCTGATCAAGTACTACGGCCCGGATGCCGTGGCCATTGATGTGGTCGCCTATGGTCCTGGTCTGCGATTACTGCTCAAGGACAATGAAAATGCCTCGCGCATCAAGGATCTGTCCATGCAGGGGGTCAGCTTCAAAGCCTGTCAGAACACCATGAAGGCCATGGGCAAGAAGAGCACCGATCTCAATCCGGCCGCCAATGAGGTGCCCGCCGGCATCGTCCACATTGCCGAGCGCGAGAAGCAGGGCTGGGCTTACGCGCGGCCCTGATTCCTAAAAAATGAAGAGGAGAGAAGCAGCAATGAAGAAAGCAAACAAAAAACTGAACAAGCTGGTCGCCGGGGTGCTCGCCCTTGCAAGCATCCCGCAAGCCGCCCACGCCGCCAACTGGCTCATGTTGCAGGGCACCGAGCCCGCGGGTGTGAGTGCGCCGGTGAGTCTCTGGGGCTTCATCCAGCCGACCTACTACTCGGTGGATGCCAAGAATCTGTCCGGCTTGGTGGGGCCGAATGCGGCTTTCAACGGCCAAACGCCCAACTTCAACCGCGTGGGACCGCAGCTCGAGTCCAGCAACAGCTTCAACATTCTGCGCGCGCGTATCGGCATCCGCGGCGTGGCCTCGCCCATCGATGAGCGCATCAACTACTTTTTCCTGACGGAGTTCGGCAACAACGGCTACTCACGTTCGGATGACGGCAGTTCGCCGCGCATCATCGATGGCTCCATCACCTTCAGTCACATTCCGGGCGCCCGGGTGCGCGTCGGCCTCTTCAAGGCGCCCGGCATGCCTGAGGAAGGGCTGCAGGGCATCCAGGTCTTCGATTACATCAACTTCACCAACGTCACCCAGCAACTGATCCAGGAGCAGTTTTTCACCACGGGCCCTTCGGCTGTGGCCGCCCCGCTTGCCGGGTCCACGACCACGGGCTTCGTCGGCACGCAACAGGGTACCATCAACGCTTTCCGCGATACCGGCATCCAGGTCTTCGACTCCTTCCGCAACGGTCCCTGGGATTTGGGCTATGCGGCCATGGTCGGCAACGGCTCTTCGCTCTTCCGCACCGACAACAACGAAGGCAAAGACCTCTACTACCGCTTGCAGGGCTACTACGTGCTGGGCGACAGCAAGGGCCCGCGCCGCGACGACATGGGCGCCTGGATCTGGCGCCAGGATGGCAAGCGCACCTTCAATGGCAACGACTACGACATGGTGCGCCAAGGCATCGGCTTCGGCTATCGCAAGGGCTACCTGAAGCCCAACGGCATGCGCTTCACGGCCGAGTACATGCAGGGCGAAGGCATGATCTCGGCGGGTTCGCCCTTCCCGGGTGGTACGCCCACCGTGTATCCGGGCGACAACAACAAGGCTGACGGCTGGTACGTGGAAGGCGGCTATTTCCTGACCAAGAACATCGAGTTCGACCTGCGCTACGACAAGTACAACCGCCTCACCAACAGTGCCGCGGACGAGCGCCAGTTCACCACCTGGACCCTGGGCGCCCAGTACCATCTCAATCCCAAGGCGCGCCTGACCCTGAACTACGAGTTCCGCGATCTGGAGGTGCCGAATCCCGGCGCAATCACCGCGGTGCCGGCGCGGACCAACGCCAACGCGGTAGCCGACGCCATGGGCGATCGCTTCAGTGCGCAAGCTACCCTGATTTTCTGATGGTGGCATGAAGCATGCATCAATATTTTTGCAGTAAATTTAGCGTGGCAGACTGACAGCCCTATCTGCGTCTTTCTCCGTGCACTGGCCACGCTAAATGCTTCAGCCCCCGCCCCGGCGGGGGCTTTTTTATGCCCAAAGGGCGCAATCCTTGTGTTAGGATAGTGCCATCTGGCGCAGATGCTCCTTGTTGCTCCGGCACATAGCCGTCGCGTGAGCCGCGGATCGGGGGCCGGCGCTTTTCGCTTAAAATTCCTGCTGAAAAGGTTTTTCCATGGTCGGTACTGCTGAAACCCTGTCCATTCTCCGACGCGGCGTGGTGGACGTGCTGCTCGAGCAAGAGCTGGAAGCCAAGCTGAAGGCCGCGGCGCTGGAAAAGCGCCCGTTGCGGGTCAAGGCGGGCTTCGACCCCACCGCGCCCGATCTGCACCTGGGGCACACCGTCCTGATGCAGAAGATGCGGCAGTTCCAGCAGTTGGGCCATGAGGTCATCTTTCTCATCGGCGACTTCACCGGCATGATCGGCGACCCCACCGGCAAGAATGTGACCCGCAAGCCGTTGACGCGCGATGAAGTGCTGGCCAATGCCGAAACCTATGCCCAGCAGATCTACAAGATCCTGGACCCGGAACGCACCGTGGTGGCCTTCAACTCCAGCTGGATGGGGAGCATGTCCGCCGCCGACCTCATCGGCTTGGCGGCCAAGCAGACCGTGGCGCGCATGCTGGAGCGCGAGGACTTCCACAAGCGCTATGCGAGCGGCCAGCCCATCGCCATCCACGAATTCCTGTATCCGCTGATCCAGGGCTATGACTCCGTGGCGCTCAAGGCCGACGTGGAGTTGGGCGGCACCGACCAGCGCTTCAACCTGCTCATGGGCCGCGAGCTGCAGCGCGAGTTCGGCCAGGCGCCGCAGGTGGTCATGACCATGCCGCTCCTGGAAGGGCTGGATGGCGTGCAGAAGATGTCCAAATCCCTTGGCAACTATGTCGCCATCACCGATGCGCCCCAGGAAATGTTCGGCAAGCTCATGTCCATCTCCGATGAGCTGATGTGGCGCTACTTCGTCCTGCTGTCCGACCGGGCGGCGGACGAGGTGGAGCGTTGGCAGCGCGAGGCGCGGGAAGGCGGGCTCAACCCGCGTGACGTCAAGATGCTCCTGGCACGCGAGCTGGTGGCCCGCTATCACGGCCAAAGCCAGGCCGACGCCGCCGAGCAGGATTTCCGGGCGCGCTTTCAGCGGAACCAAATCCCGGAGGATCTGTCCGATGTTGTCCTTGAAGCGGGCGAGGCTGGCATCGGCATCGCCACTGCCCTGACCCAGGCCGGCCTGACCGCCAGCAACAGCGAGGCTTTCCGCAAGATCCGCGAGGGCGCGGTGCGCCTGAACGGCGAGCGGGTGAGCCGCACGGATTTGCACTTGCAAGCCGGTGAGACCTGGGTGGCCCAAGTGGGCAAGCGGCACTTTGCCCGGCTCGTGATCCGCTAAGTCACTGATGCGGCGAGCACGTTTTCCGGGAAGGTGGCCGATCGAAATGAGGGGTTGACGGCGCGGATGGAGTGCGTATAATGCGCCCCACATTGCAGCAACGGCCGACACGGCGAGCTGCAAGCCGCGAAAAAAGATCGCGGCGAGGGGTTGACGAAGCCGGCAAGGCGAGTATAATTCACCTCCTCACTGCGGCGGCGGGCGAAGCGCTCCACCGCAGAAGATGAATGGAAACAAGGAAGTAACTGCTCTTTAACAAGGTATTGAGTGAAGTGTGTGGGTACTTGGTGGTACCTATCGGCAGGTAGTATGACTGCTGAGTCACTTTTTTGAGTGCTTAGCGTAAGGGATTGAACTGGAGAGTTTGATCCTGGCTCAGATTGAACGCTGGCGGCATGCCTAACACATGCAAGTCGAACGGCAGCAGGTCCTTCGGGATGCTGGCGAGTGGCGGACGGGTGAGTAACGCGTAGGAATCTGTCCTCGAGTGGGGGATAACCCAGGGAAACTTGGGCTAATACCGCATACGCCCTGAGGGGGAAAGCGGGGGATCTTCGGACCTCGCGCTGGAGGAGGAGCCTGCGTCCGATTAGCTAGTTGGTGGGGTAAAGGCCTACCAAGGCGACGATCGGTAGCTGGTCTGAGAGGACGATCAGCCACACTGGGACTGAGACACGGCCCAGACTCCTACGGGAGGCAGCAGTGGGGAATTTTTCGCAATGGGGGCAACCCTGACGAAGCAATGCCGCGTGTGTGAAGAAGGCCTTCGGGTTGTAAAGCACTTTCAGCGGGGACGAAAAGGTACGGGCGAACAGTCCGTGCTGTTGACGTGAACCGCAGAAGAAGCACCGGCTAACTCCGTGCCAGCAGCCGCGGTAATACGGAGGGTGCGAGCGTTAATCGGAATTACTGGGCGTAAAGCGCGCGTAGGCGGTCATCTCAGTCTGCTGTGAAAGCCCCGGGCTCAACCTGGGAATGGCAGTGGATACTGGATGGCTGGAGTCTGGGAGAGGGTCGTGGAATTCCACGTGTAGCGGTGAAATGCGTAGATATGTGGAGGAACACCAATGGCGAAGGCAGCGACCTGGCCCGAGACTGACGCTGAAGTGCGAAAGCGTGGGGAGCAAACAGGATTAGATACCCTGGTAGTCCACGCCCTAAACGATGGATACTAGGCGTGTGGCAGTTTAACTGCTGCGTGCCGCAGCTAACGCATTAAGTATCCCGCCTGGGGAGTACGGTCGCAAGATTAAAACTCAAAGGAATTGACGGGGGCCCGCACAAGCGGTGGAGCATGTGGTTTAATTCGATGCAACGCGCAGAACCTTACCTGGGCTTGACATGTGCGGAATCCTGCAGAGATGTGGGAGTGCCCTTCGGGGAGCCGCAACACAGGTGCTGCATGGCTGTCGTCAGCTCGTGTCGTGAGATGTTGGGTTAAGTCCCGCAACGAGCGCAACCCTTGCCCTTAGTTGCCAGCAGTTCGGCTGGGCACTCTAAGGGGACTGCCGGTGACAAACCGGAGGAAGGTGGGGATGACGTCAAGTCCTCATGGCCTTTATGTCCAGGGCTACACACGTGCTACAATGGCGCATACAGAGGGATGCCAACTCGCGAGAGGGAGCCGACCCCAGAAAGTGCGCCGTAGTTCGGATTGCAGTCTGCAACTCGACTGCATGAAGTCGGAATCGCTAGTAATCGCGGATCAGCACGCCGCGGTGAATACGTTCCCGGGCCTTGTACACACCGCCCGTCACACCATGGGAGTGGGCTGTACCAGAAGCCGGTAGCCTAACCGCAAGGAGGGCGCCGACCACGGTATGGTTCATGACTGGGGTGAAGTCGTAACAAGGTAGCCGTAGGGGAACCTGCGGCTGGATCACCTCCTTTTAAGAGCAGCCGAAGGCTGCCAAGTATCCACACACATCACTCAATACGGGAACCAGGCAAGTCGGGCCTATAGCTCAGTTGGCTAGAGCACACGACTGATAATCGTGAGGTCAGTGGTTCGAATCCACTTGGGCCCACCATGTTCAGGGGCTGTAGCTCAGCTGGGAGAGCACCTGCTTTGCAAGCAGGGGGTCACCGGTTCGAACCCGGTCAGCTCCACCAGTGGTGGTGGGGCGCGGTGAGGGTTTTGGCCTGTGCAGGCTGATGCACAGGCCAGCATCTTCGGATGTCTGGTGTTCTTTAACAAAATGGGAAGAGTTTAGTAAAGCGCATGGGTATGCTGTAGTAGTACCTGCGAGCGACCATGGCCCGAAGCGATTTTGGGTTATATGGTCAAGTGAATAAGGGCATACGGTGGATGCCTTGGCGACAACAGGCGACGAAAGACGTGGTTACCTGCGATAAGCCTCGGGGAGCTGGTAAACGAGCTGTGATCCGAGGATTTCTGAATGGGGCAACCCGGCCAGCCCAAGCTGGTCACTGTCATCTGAATACATAGGATGGCAGGGCGAACCCGGTGAACTGAAACATCTAAGTAGCCGGAGGAAGAGAAATCAACCGAGATTCCCTGAGTAGTGGCGAGCGAAAGGGGAAGAGCCTTCACGATGTAGCCGGTCTGTTAGGAGAAGCGTCTGGAAAGGCGCGCCGTAGTGGGTGATAGCCCCGTATCCGAAAAGAGGCCGGTGGAACTAAGCGTGAGAGAAGTAGGGCGGGACACGTGAAATCCTGTCTGAAGATGGGGGGACCATCCTCCAAGGCTAAATACTCGTTGTCGACCGATAGTGAACCAGTACCGTGAGGGAAAGGCGAAAAGAACCCCGGCGAGGGGAGTGAAATAGATCCTGAAACCGTATGCCTACAAGCTGTGGGAGCCCCGCAAGGGGTGACCGCGTACCTTTTGTATCATGGGTCAGCGACTTATTCTCAG